>JBGPAT010000052.1:0-12429 GCA_041480885.1 Anaerolineae bacterium | reverse complement strand
TGGACCAGCTTGAGAATGTCGTCTTCGTTGCCCCGAGAGAGTATTTGAGTTCATACGAATTGATCCAGCGTTCGAAGTTCGTTCTCGTCTACAACTCGACTATCGGATTGGAGGCCTCCATTATGGGCAAACCGGTGTTGTGTGGAGGCCGGGCGCGTTTTACACACTATGCCACGGTGTTCTTCCCACAGAGCGTGGAGCAGCAGAGAATCAAGATGGAAGAGTTGCTTACAGCCGAAACGATTCGTGTCCCGCCCGAATTCCAGCGCCACGCGCGGCGCTTCCTGTACTACCAGGTGTTCAAGACATCACTGCCCTTTGGCGGATTCCTGGAGGCATCCGTGCGCACTACGCAGGCGCGGCTGAAATCATTTCGGGTCGATCAGTTGACCGGGTCGGCCTCGATACAAGCCATTACAAAGGGTATCCTGAGCGGTGCAGATTTTCTACTCCCGGAATGACAGGTCCGCGATGGGCGACGGGTTGTTGCATCGTCGCGCGTGGTCCATCTATGGTTAAATGAGGGTATGGCCCCGCGAGACTCCGTCCGCAGGCTGCTGTATCTGACGGAAAAGAGCCGCCAGCGACGCCGGTTTGCGGCAACACCTGATCCCCGTGATGGCTGGCCGATCGTGCTGGGAATTTCCTTTCCCAAAAGCGGCACGCATCTGTTGGACCAAATACTGTTGGGCTTCGCGAAAATAGGGCCGTTCTCACTGCGTCTGCATTCATTCTATGCCGAATATGAGGGCGACAGCGGACGCAAACGCACGCCCGAACAAGCCCTGGTCTGGCTGGGTTCTCTCCAGCCGTTGGACGTAGCGTCAGCTCATCTTTTTGCAAGCTCCGGGTCCACTGCCCGTGTTTGCTCGTCCGCGTTCCTCCCATACTTTATCTTTCGAGACCCTCGCGACGTAGCTGTCTCGCATGTCTTCTATGTGGCCGAGATGGAGTCGGCGCACGTCCACCACGCCTACTATCAGTCACTGCCAGATTTCGACGCGAGGCTGCGCACCAGCATCTTGGGTCGACCTGACGCCGAGATCGAATTCCCTGATATTGCCGCCCGCTTTGCACCCTATATGGGTTGGCTCGATCATCCCGAAGTGCTGAAGATCCACTTCGAGGAGCTGGTCAATGAGCGTCTGCGCACTCTGCAGCTGATCACGGATCATTTCCTGAGGCGCGTTCCGATCAGCCTGCCTCGAGAGACAATCGTCGAGGCCCTAGAGTCTTCGATAAACCCGGACCGTTCTCCTACATTCCGCTCGGGCAAAACCGGTGAGTGGCGAAAGTACTTCACGCCGGAAGACAAAGTCCTATTCAAGGAAACGGCCGGGGATCTGCTGATCAAGCTGGGCTATGAATCGAGCCATGGCTGGTGAATCAGCCGTCGGCTGTTCGAGGCTCTGCAATGTAGCCAGAAAATCAGAATGGCTGGCAATCTGATGGATGGTTTTCAGGGTGAGCCCACTCGGGCATTGGAGAGCCGATTCCTGCGTTTGGAGTTTATGCTCCGATCTCCAAGAATCGTGCGTCTGGCTCCGGCCGGGCAGTCGAATTTATTCGCGGATCTTGGGAATACTCCGACGCGCACGCCGTATGGCGATTTCTACTTCCGGGGTGGTCACCGCCTCTGGCACGCCCCGGAGGCCATGCCTCGCACCTACGTGCCCGACGATCAAGGTGCGACTGTGGAGGAAATCCCCGGTGGAGTGCGTATCGCTCAGCCTGGTGACCCATGGACACACATCGCCAAGTCAATTGAAATCCGCCTCGAGGACGGCCGGCCCGGGGTCGGACTCCGGCAGGAATTGCGTAACGACGGCGCGTGGACGGTCGAACTTGCGCCCTGGTCGGTAACGATGCTCCGACTGGGCGGAGTAGGGATATTTCCGCAGCCTGCTGGCGGCGGCGACGCGGACGGCCTGTTGCCTAACCGCCACATGGCCTTTTGGCCCTACGCGCGTCTCGACGATCCCCGACTGATCCTGCGCGATGACTTTGTGCTCGTGCGGGCGGAGCCGTGCCTGCCGCCCCTGAAGTTCGGCTATCTAGACTCGGATGGGTGGATTGGCTACTGGATCGACGGCGTCCTGTTTGTTAAGCGCTTCGCACCTGAAGCGGGAGCTCGTTTCCCGGATGGTGGCTGCAATGCCGAATGCTATTGCGGCGACCATTTCTTCGAACTCGAATCGCTTGGGCCTCTGGCGAGCCTCAAGCCTGGCGAGTCGGTATATCATAACGAAACCTGGGAGGTGTACACCTCCCAGGCTACTCCCCTGATCCCTGACAAGATCTGGGAGATCATAGACTCGCTGCTGAAGCGGCCCGCCAGCAGGACCCTTGAATCCTCCTGACAAGTGCCCTCCCGTCTCGTGCCCCCGTGGACGGGGGCCGGCCGGGTCATCACTTAGAGAAGTAATCGAGCACCTGTCTTGCCCCAAGCACTCCGTCGAATTGGAAATTGCCCTTGCGCAGCTTGCCCTTCTCGCCGTCCGGGTCACCGAGGCAGCTGACGATGATGTCACCGGCGCTGACGTCTTCCTGCTCGGTATAGTAGTTGGTCGTCACGACCACCCGCAGGCCTGCGGCTTTGGCTGCCAGCACGCCATTCCTGGAATCCTCGACGACGAAAGCCTCGTCGGGCTTGAGGCCTAATCTGGTCAGCGCCAGGTTGTAGATCTCAGGATCGGGCTTTTTCTTGCTAACCACATCACCCGCCAGCACCAGATCAAATCTGATATCGTGCAGGGCCTTCTCGGTGATGGCTTTGGCCGCCTGCTCATTGGAGGTGGTGCAAACCGCGATTTTGAGGCTGGCCGCCATGGCTTCTTGCATGAACCGATGAACGCCGGCCCTCAGCGGCAGTCTGCCACTCTCGATCAAATCCACGAAGATGGCGGTTTTGCGCTTGTGCATCGCCTTGACCATTTCATCCACCTCGGCGGGCGGCACCGGCTTGCTAAAGCCCCTGGTCTCCAGGTGATGCTTCATGCGTTCTTTGCCGCCCGCGATCTGGAGCAGGTCGTGGTAGTAGTCCACACTCCACTCGTCGGTGAAACCAAACTCCTTGAAAGCCATATTGAAGGAGACGCGGTGTCCGTCGCGTTCGGTGTCAATGACCACGCCGTCAATGTCGAAAAAAACTGCCTGGATCTTTGCCATGATGTACTCCCAGTGCCGGAGCCCCGGCCCCATTCAGGAATCCGCGAAATGGATCAGTTCTTGGTCAGGAACTCGCGGATCACATCGATTGCCATGCGGTTCTCTTCCTTGGTGCCGATGGTGACGCGGAACCAGCCATCACTTCCGTATTTCTCGCTCTCGGGGCGCAGGATCAGACCCTTCTGCTCCGCATAGGCCACCATGTCCTTGCCCTTCTTGCCGCTTGCGCCACAGTCGAAAAGGATGTAGTTGGCCTTCGAGGGAAAGACCACCAGGCCCGGCACGTCGCTCAACGACTCGGTGATGAAATCCACTTCGCTGTTGTTGTATTTCACCCGATACTCAAGTGCCGCCGTATCCTCCAGCGCCGCCAGCGCAGCCCACATCGTGATCGTGCCTACGTTCCAGGGCAACAGGGCCGCCGAGATCTGTCCGATCACATCTCTGTCGCCCATGGCGTAGCCGAAGCGCATGCCGGCCAGGCCGTAAGCCTTGGACAGTGTGCGGGTGACGAGCACGTTCTTGTGCTTCTTGGTAAGACCGACCTGCGACATGCCCAAGCCTGCGTATTCCACGTAGGCCTCATCTACAATGAATGGGATGCCGGTTTCTGCAATGCGCACAAAATCAGCCGCCTCCATGAAGTTACCGGTCGGGTTGTTGGGGTTGGCAATGACGATGATCTTGGTTCTTTCCGTGATAGCCCTAATGATGGAATTTGCGTCGTAGTTGAGGTGCTTGTCCTTGTAGATCATCGGCACCGAGACCAACTTGCCGCCGAGAATCGCGCCGCGCAACTTGTAGATGCCGAAACACGGCGTATGCTGGATGACTTCATCGCCCGGCGCCACGAACACCCGGAAGATGTTGTCATAGACCTCGCTGGAGCCGTTGCCCAGCATTACGTTTTCGGCTCCACCCAGACCGTTGATCTGGGCGATCTTGCCGCGCACCACCAAGCCCTGGTCCGGATAGCGATTGGCCATCTTCGCGTACTTGATGATGGCCTCCAGTACTTTGTCGGAGGGCGGATTAGGGTTCTCATTCGACATCATCCGGTGCAGTTCCGGCTTCTTCCATGCCAGTTCGATGTGACCGGAAATGTACATGGGAATGCCCTTCACCCAAGGAACAAAGTATTCATCAATCTTCTTCATTATTGACTCCTGGTATCTTGATTGGTTCAGCGAGCGAGGCAGGCGGCGGACGCCGCCTCCCTGCAGAATCGCGGTATCTGGCTAGGCTTTTCCGGCACTGCCCAGCATATCGATCCAGTGTCCAACCGCTTTGCGTATGGCGTCACGCACGGCGGCGTCCGTCTTGCCGGGATCATACTCATCCCGGTGGGCCGCAAGGTAGTCGTACGTTGCATCGATCAGTGTGTGTTTGAGCTCGGTCGACACGTTGAACTTGGCGCCGCCCATCTCGATGAGCTTCTTGATGTAGTCTTCCGGCAGGCCGGTCCCGCCGTGGACCACCAGCGGCGTCTTGATGCCGCTGCCGTTCAGCATGCTGTTGATCTTGCCCAACCGCTCAAAATCGATCTTGGGATTCTTGGTTTTGTAGACTCCATGAGCTGTGCCAATGGCAGGCGCGAAGATATCCAAGCCTGTAGCTTGGACGAATTCGACTGCCTGCTGAGGGTTGGCCAGTTGTGCCTCGTCTTCAGCCACTTTGACCTGGTCCTCGACGCCGCTGACCGTGCCCAACTCGCCCTCGACGGAAATGTCGCCCACCTTGTGGCAGTAGTCCACGATCTCCTTCGTCTGAATGATATTGTCCTTGTACTGCTGCTTGGAAGCATCGATCATGATGTTGGTGTAGCCAGCGTCAGCGCATTTCTTGCAGTACTCGAGCTCCGTGCAGTGATCGAGGTGCAGGCAAACGGGTACCGGCGCCGAGGCGGCGATCGTCTTGTAGATGGCTACCAGTACATCCGGGCGGAGAAACTTGGATGGTTTCACCGAGGTCTGGATAATGACCGGTGCCTTCTTCTCTACAGCGGCATCTACCACCGCTTCCAACTGCACGAGATCCGTGATGTTGAAGGCCCCAATGGCGTACTTGCCCTTGGCGGCTTCCAGCATGATCTCTCTGGCATTTACGACTGACATACTTCCACCTCCTGACTCAAATTGCGCTCACTGCGCTTAGTATCCTGGACCCCTTGCGCGGGGTCCGTTCCCATGGCCAGATCCCGAGGGATCGGCGGGCGGGCATAGCCTATCTTCACGCGGCGACCGCGACGCGGGACGCCATGTGCTCTCCTACGAAGCCCTCCAGGCTGGAAAAGCCCTTGGAGAACGCTTCAACCGTGTTGACAGTGGCCGGGTGAGTATTGAACTGCTCAATCGGCATCCCATTCGGATCGTACGCCTGAATGCAATAGGGGATCTGCGACATCTTTTCTAGAATATCCTGCGGCACTGCCTTCTCGATCTCGGGCCGAAACTCCAGATCATCGCCCATCTCAAAAAGCGGCTCGAGGACGTAGGGAGGGCAGGTGTACACGATGTCCCCGCCCGCCAGCATTTGCACGTCCCAGAATCTCGCTTTGCCGGCCACGAGTGGCCCGGGACGCATTGAACACGCCAGCAGTTTGCTGGCATATCCGCCGTCAGTCAAGAGCTGGTAGGCGCGCCGGAAGACCGCGATCCCAAACCAGTGCTTGTCCTGCCACGAGAGCTTGATGTTCTTCCGTTCGGCCTGCACGTCCAGCGTTTCATCCTCGGTCAGCCGGCCGATCATCATCGTGATGACCGCCCGCCACTTGCCCATATCCACCTTGTTCTTCTCCGCGATTTTGATGCCGAGCATGACGGCCTCTGCGGCGGCCATGATCTGGGGAAGCGTGAAGCAGACCGTGGTATTGGTCCCGATCCCTTTCGAGGTGAGCACTACGAGAACCTCAATGCCCTCTGCGCTGGCGGGGACCTTGATCATGACATTCGGGCTGAGTCCATGCAATTCCTCGGCATCATGAACCATTTGGTCGCTCTCGGTGAACAGCCGCGGGTCTAGCTGGCCGGATATCCAGCCAAAGCGGCCATGGGAGGCCTCGAATATCGGCATGAACTTCTTCGCGCCCCGTTGGACGATCTCCTTTTATGTGAGCCAAGCGAGTTGCTTTTGATTCAGTTCCGGATGTGTCTGGTTTTGTTGCGCAACCCATTCTGCCCAGTACTTCGGATCGTTTTGGACGACCGCCCATGAGAGCGGGGGGTTGGTCGTGCAGCCCCGGAACAGGCTTTCGGCCGGATGATCCATGTTGTACAAGCGGGAGAGTTGGTCTTTCAGAATCGCCTGCCGGGAAGGCTCAGCTGCATTCACCATCTTATTGGCCCACTGGTTGAAGACAAGAGGCGAGGAGTCCCACCAGATTTCCATGTCGGGGTTGGTTTTGATGAGGCGTTCGACGGGACTTTCACTCATGAGATATTCCTCCTTTCTGCTTCCAATGGCGGCCCTGGAGTGGGCGTGGATCGCCCAAGGTCCAGGAGGTTGGCCAAACTGGCGTCAAACCGGCGCAGCCTGGCAGCCTGCCGGATCTCAGCTCACGTTGCTAACCCGGTGTGACGTCCTGCAGCCAGTGTGTCCAGCGCGAGTCCGCGATGTGCTGACGTGCACGCCCGAACCACAGGTCTGCATAGCCTTGGAAGTCCTCATCCAATGTTGATAGCCCGGTCTGCGCGGTGCCCCACATGGCCTCATGGATCTCGGACATTGGCCACATTAGCCGCAGCCGCGCTACGTTCCTGGGCTGCACTTCACCGAAATATTCTTGCAAGAGCAGTCGCACCTGTTCCTCGGTTAGCCGGTGATGGTGACTGAAATTGGCCAGATCAAAGAAGATATCGCCCATCCCTGCATATTCCCAGTCAAGCAGGCGAATCTCCCCGATCTCGCCGGGTACGTCTTCGTCCAGCCAGTTCAGGTTCAGCAGATCATCGTGACAGGGTGTTGGAGTGTATGGATCTTTGAGGAGCGCCTGTTCCACGCGGCGGACCTCTTGGATGATCCAGTCGAAGTCGAATGGGAATCTGCAGCCCTTTTGTCTGGAAACGGCGGTCAGCATCTCGATACGCCGAAACACGTTGAAATCGCTGCCAAGTTTCGGAGCTCTGCGATGAAAAAGCCGCAGCTTTTGTACGACGCGAACGATATTGGCTGGCTGCGTGATGATTTCTGGCGGCATGCGCCTGGCCTTTACGAAGCGGGTGAGCAGGTACCCTTCGGGCTCGATGTAGTACAGCACCTCCGGGGCAATTCCAAGCTGTCCCGCCGCCAGGTTTGCCTGGTGTTCCACATCCCTTCGGATTCCCAGTTTTTCCGTGTTGGCGCCTGTGATGCGCAGGACATAGGATTTCCCGTCCGCATCGACCTTGTAGTTGAGATTCGTGATCCCGCCGCTCAGGGGAGTCGTGACCACGTTCGTGGATTGGGCAAGGAACGGAATACGGGCGATTGCTTGTTCTATAGTGAGGGTCATAGTCTCTGGGTTAGGCTCATTCGATTCTTTCAAGTCACTTTGCCGAGCGGCTTGGTCTCCAGGTTTGCCTTTCCTAGCCACTGGTCATCTGGAAACCTTCGATCACGCCATCCGCGAACGTCACAAGGCAGCCGCGCAGGATGCCTTCCCCGTATTCGCTGCCCGGGTTTACGCATGTGGTCCGGCCGATTTTCACGACGCCCTGTGCCTCATGGATGTGGCCGTGCAAACCCAGCATGGGCTGGTATTTCTGAATTGCATTTCGAACGCTCTGGCTCCCCGCTCCGGCGAAGACGATCTGGCCTCCGCTCACAATAGGCGTGGGGGGGTCCGTCTCCCAATCCAGCTTGGGGCACGAATCGAGAGTGGAATCTAGCGGCGGGACGTGGAAGTTGAAGATGCAGCGTTCGTAATCTTTGACCTGCGCGCACATGGTCTCGATGATCACTCCGAGCTTCTCGTCCGGTATTTCGCGTGGGGTCTTCCACGGAGTGGGATTGCTGAAGCCGACGCTCGCCATGGTGTGGCTGTCGTCGATCTGCACGATCTGTTCCTCACACCCGAAAAAGGATTCCCGGCCGGCGCCCTCAAGCGCCTGCAGGACCTCGGGGTCGTCGTCGTTGCCTCCGGTGACAAAGCACCGGATGCCCGTACCTTTGAGTCGCGTTTCCGCAAGGTCTACCCAGGCGCTGAGTCTCTCTCGCGCCAGTTTGTGGAAGAGTTGGCTGACTTCCTCGGGGTGGGCCGCCAGATTCTGGTACTCATCTTCAGGCATGATCTGACTGTAGAAGCCCAGCAACCCAATGTTGTCCTGCAGCTTCTTCAGCTCGGCTCCTGTCGTGATCTTGTGGACAGTGCCCTGAAGCGTGGCGCGGTAGTTTCCATCGCCCTCATTGATGATGGGGATCATCAGCTTGCCGGATATGTCGCCGCCCATGACAATGATGTTAACGTCGTAGAACTTGCCAGCATTGATGAACTTCCGGTAGGTCTGCTCAGAGCCGTGGATATCAGTGGCAAAAAAGAGGCGGGTCAGCTTCTTGCTCTTCTTCTTGCCTAGGAAAGCCATATCGAACCTCCGATCCAGAATGAACCCATGACGCTCGTCAGCAGAGACCATCTCCCGAGACCTGGGGTTCGGAGTAGCAGCGTATCCCCGCCTCCATATAGTGCTTCTGCTGCCGGCTCCATCTCTGTTAGCGCTGCAGGGCCACTGTCAGAGAATAAATGTCGCCGCGGTTGTAACAGTATGTGAACTCAACCGGCGTGCCGTCCTCGGCGTAGACCGTCCGCTCTTTGAAGAGGATTGGGGCGCCCACTTTGATTTTCAGCAACAAGGCCAGATCCTTCTCAGCCTCGCGCGCCTCCAGCCTTTGGACGGCTCGTTTCACCCTGTAACCGCACTTCTCGAAGATGGCCCAGAGGTGTTGCACTTCAAGGTTCTCGTCGACAATGCTTGCGAATAGTTTATGCGGTATGTGTGCATCATGTACGGTTGTGGGGATGTTGTCCGCAAAGCGCAAGGTCTTGACGTGAATGACACGGCTGCCCAAGGCGATATCCAGGGCCTGCGCCACTTTTGGATCGGCGGGGATCACCTCCAGGCTGAGCAAGCGCGCGCGCACCTCTATCCCGTCGGCCTCTGCTTTATCGAAGAAGCTGGTTAACCGCGTATGGTCGCGCTGCAGGTGAGGGTAGGCGACGAAGGTACCCACGCCGTGCCTGCGATAGAGCAGTCCCTGATTCACCAGGTCCTCGATACTTTGACGGATGGTCATGCGACTGACGCTGAATTGAGAGGCCAGTTCGTGCTCGGGAGGCAGCCTCTCGCCGCGTCTTACGGTCCCAGAGGTGATCTGGTCGCGCAGTGTTTCCCGGATCTGCACGTAGATGGGGACGCCTTCAGATCTGGTTATTTCCGCCATCGGCACCCAGATTGGTCACAAATCTAGACATATAGATATCTATATTATAAGACCGATGCGGTTCTTGTCAATCGACGCCCTGCTCGAGAAATCAGCCTCGCTCGTCTCTCCGGGCAATGCCCCGACGAGAAATCGGGCGAGATCTCTGGCCGCGTTCCCCTACGCGCGTATGCGTTCGCCTTTCGGGTCCCAGAGGGGCGATTGTGCAACGACCGCGCCCACCTGCTCTCCAAAGAATTCAATCTCCAATTCCGTCCCGACTTTGGAGTACTCCATCGGCAGGTAGGCGTAGACGATGCTTTTTCCGACCGAGTATCCGAATCCCCCGGCGGCTACCCATCCGATGGTCTTGTCGCCCGAGCGGATCGGTTCCTTGCCGAGTGCCACCGTGCGGCTGTCGGAGAGCGTCAGGCAGCACAGCTTCTGATTGATACCGGCTGCTTTCTGCTTTAGCAACGCCTCGCGGCCAAGAAAGTCGCCCTTGTCCAGCTTGACCGCAAATCCAAGGCCGGCCTCCAGCGGAGTGTAGTCCGGCGTGATCTCGCTGCTCCAATAGCGATATCCTTTTTCCAAACGCAGCGTGTCGATCGCCTTGTAGCCGCCCGCTACCATGCCCTCCGGCTGGCCGGCTTCCCAAAGGATATCCCACAAGCGAAGTGCGTACTCCATCGGACAGTAGAACTCCCAGCCCAGCTCACCGACATAGGTGACACGTGAAGTGAGTGCCGGCACATCGCCGATCGTCATTTGTTTGGCCGTCATGTACGGGAAGGCCCCGTTCGATACGTCGTCCAGCGTGACCTTCTGCAGGATCTTGCGCGCCTTCGGTCCCCAGAGGCCGAGGCACGCGTACGATGAACTGACGTCCTCGATGGTGACCGAGCCATCCTCCGGCATATTGAGTGAGAGCCAGGACAGATCGTGTTGGCCGAATGCCGTGCCCGTAATGATAAGGAAGCGCTGTTCACCGACGCGGGTCACTGTGAAGTCACACTCGATCCCTCCGTGCTTGTTCAGGCACTCCGTATAGACAATGCCGCCTACCGGCTGGTTGATATTGTTGGCGCACACGTAGTTGAGAAACGCCAACGCGCCTGGGCCGCGCACTTCGAGCTTGTTGAACGAGGTCTCGTCGAACAAACCCGCGTTCTCGCGTGTCATCAGGTGTTCGTAACCGATGGCCCGCGACCAATTATGGTGCGACCAGCCTTTTGGCTCGTGACCATGCCGGGCCTTCTCTTCATAGGGCTTGAACCAGTTGGGACGCTCCCAGCCAGTCTTCTCTCCAAAGCTGCAACCCAGCTCCCGCAAACGATGATACGTTGGTGAGAGTCTCAGGCCGCGCCTGGAGAGGCGCTCCTCACCTGGGTAATGGATATCGTAGTACTGCGAATAAGTCTCAAGTGTGCGGGCGACCGTGTAGTCGAGGCTGTTGTAGTTGGAGCCAAACCGGCGCACATCGAGACGCCAAATATCCCACTCGGGATGCCCGTCAACGATCCATTCGGCCATGGTCTTGCCGATTCCGCCTGCACCTGCCAGCCCGTGCGCGCAGAACGCGCACGCAACCCAGAAGCCCTTTACGGACGTGGGACCGAGCAGGAATTCGCCGTCCGGCGTGAAACCCTCGGGCCCATTGAGCAGTTTGATCACCTCGGCGGTCTCAACCGCCGGGACACGTTTGATGGAATTCTCCATGAGCGGCGTGAACCGATCCCAATCAGGAGGCAATAGTTGGTACTTGAAGTCGCGCGGGATGCCATCCAGTCCAAACGGTACCGGATTCCGCTCATAACCGCCAGTCACCAGTCCGCCAACCTCCTCGCGCCAGTAGACCAAGAGATCAGGATCGCGCAGGGTCGGAAAGTCATGCCGCACGCCGGCGATTGGCTTCGTGATCAGGTACAGGTGTGCCATCGGTACAACCGGCAGATTCAACCCCACCATCTTTCCGACTTCGCGGCCCCATTGGCCGGACGCATTGACCACGACTTCCGTTTGGATGGTTCCCTTGTCTGTTACGACCGCGTGGACGCGCCCGTCCTTCAGGGTGATCTTCTCGACGTTGGTGTTGGTAAAAATGCGCGCTCCCGCACTTTTGGCACCGGCCGCCAGGGCGTTGGTCAGGCCGGTGGGATCGATCACGCCATCATTGGGCGTGAACGCTGCGCCGACCACACCGTCCATGTTCATCAGTGGGAACATCTTGTGTGCTTCCGATGGGGTGACTAAATCCATCGGGACGCCGAATGAACGGGCCAGGCCGACAAGCCGTCTCAGGTCCTCCATCCGATCCGCCGAAGAGGCCAGCCGCAGCCCGCCGACTTCGCGCCAGGATGTGTCCTGGCCGGTTTCGTTTTTGAGACGACGATAGAGATCGGTGCTGTAGTGCATCATGCGCGTGAGATTTGCATCCGAGCGCATCTGACCCACCAGGCCTGCGGAGTGCCAGGTTGAGCCGCTGGTCAGTTCGTGACGCTCAACTATGATGACATCTTTCCAACCCATGTGAGTCAGATGATAGGCAATGCTGCATCCACCCACTCCACCGCCGATGATGACGACTTGAGCATGCGCAGGAAGGTCAGGCATCTTGGTTTTTCTCCTTTGATTTTCGACGATGCTGGGTTGTTTCGATTCTCGTGCGCTCGCACCTCAGCCGCATAGCCGTGTCAGCGGCACCTGGTTCAGATTGCTGCTGGAGCCGCGTCGCCGACTCAGGGGTGTCGCCTGCAACCACCGCCCAACTGGCTCCGTCACCAGCAATGGTCATGATCGAACCTTTCCACGAGCCGTTCGTGCTGACCCCGCGCTCTAAAGCAGATTCCCCGGAATTTTCGAGAAGTC
>JBGPAT010000051.1:0-12447 GCA_041480885.1 Anaerolineae bacterium | reverse complement strand
ATGCTCTTGTTCCGATGTGGGCAAACATGCTCGTGCTTGTCAGACTACGTACCAGGCAGCCATGGAATGCACAGATAGACTTGACCATTTCTCAATAATACACGAGTTTCCCGTGCCCTCGTCACGTCCCGTTTGTAATGAAACCGACTGCACCTCAGCGGCATGGACCGAGGGTGAGGTAAGCGCAGTCTGGGGAGAAGCAGAAGGCGATTCGTGCGCGCGCACCGGCGCGATTTGTGATACAGTGTTTTTGGAGGGAAATGATGGACTTCTTCGATGTATTGAAGGAGCGGCGCTCGGTACGCCTCTTCAGAGATGAGCCTCTTGAACCGGAGAAATTGCAGCAAATCCTGGACGCCATCGACCGTGCGCCCTCGGCCGGTAATCTACAGGCCTACGAGGTCTATTTGGTGGACGATACCAAGCATAAAGCCGCCCTTGTCAGGGCCGCTTCTGATCAGGAGTTCCTGGGTCAGGCATCCGTCGTGCTTGTATTCTGCGCACACTCGACCAGGTCAGTAGGCAAGTACGGCGAACGCGGCGCCGGGCTGTACTGCATGCAGGACGCAACCATAGCCTGCACCTTTGCCATGCTGGCTGCCACCGCGCTCGGACTGGCCACAGTGTGGGTGGGTGCGTTCGACGAAGATGCGGTGCGAAGGGTCATAAACGGTGCGCCGGCTCACCGTCCGCTGGCGCTGCTGCCAGTGGGCTATGCAGCCGAATCTCCTCGCATGGGGTCCAGGCGGCGTCAGGACGATCTGGTGCATCACGTCGAGTAGGGACGGACGGGAGGTTCGGATGTCATCGCCCATCGTGATCATCACTGCGATCGAATCGGGGTTGGGATTCCTGTTGACCGGCACGGTCTTGTTCATGGTGCTCTCGCGCGGAAGAAAAGCGTACCACGCAAAGCAGCGAGTGGGCTTCACCCTCATTGCAGTGATCCTGTTCACCGCTTGCAGCCCGGCTCTATCCACGACCGGATCCGCGACTGAGTCTCCGATTGGATCCCCGGCTGTAAAGGACCCGTTCACTTTGAAGCGCCTTGAACTTGTCAGGAACTCCATCGCAAGAGCCGGCGTTACCAACCCAGATGTGCTTCGGGCCATGAACCGCGTGCCGCGTCATGAGTTCGTACCGTCCGAGTATTTGGATCAGGCCTATGACAATCACCCGCTCCCGATAGGCTATGGCCAGACCATCTCGCAGCCATACATCGTGGCCTGGATGACCGAACTGCTGCAACTCAAGCCCGGCGACAAGGTGCTGGAGATCGGCACCGGCTCAGGCTATCAGGCTGCCGTCCTGGCGGAACTGGGATATGTCGAGGTTTACAGCATCGAGATCGTTTCCGAGCTGGCCGCCAGCAGCTTGCAGCGATTGCAGCGATTGGGCTACGACAAGATCGTCGCCAAACAAGGCGATGGCTACTTCGGCTGGCCGGAGCACGCGCCGTTCGATGCCATCATCGTCACCGGCGCGCCGGACCACGTGCCTTCACCCCTGGTAGCGCAATTGGCGGCGGGCGGACGGCTCGTGATTCCGATCGGGCCGCCGGGCGGGTATCAGAGCCTGTGGAGGTTTGTCCTGACCAACGGGGAATTGAAAGCCTACAATCTTGGCGGCGTTGCGTTCGTGCCTCTCACCGGACCGGGCGTTGAAGGACAGGCTGCCCAGCCAACGTCGACGCCGTGAGCCATGCGCCCGCGTAGCAAAGCGCGCCGAGCCGGAGCACCCAGCTGAATCCGAACGTTAAGGCCAACAGGGCGGACAGAATGGATGAGACCACGGAGGATGCGCCGTTCACTGCCCAGATCCATGGGATACTCGCAGCCTGCGCCTGATTGTGTGAGCCAGAGGCTGGCTCCCGTCTCATGGCGCTAATCCCAGCCGGGAACGGCACACCCATCAGAAAGCCGAGCGGCGAGAGGGCGAGAACGGTCAGGCCAAATCGAGCAGCCAGCGGCATGCCCAGGGTCCATGTGAACAGGCGTTCAAGGCACGCGGGCATGACCAGGATCAAAATGGCGAGCGCCGCCAGTGCGGGTCGCAGGGGAATGCGATCGCTTCGGCGGCTTCCCAATCCCGAAAAGAACAGCAGCGAGAATATGACAATGGTCACCGCGTAGGCGGGCTGGCCGAGGTACAGGATGAAGCGCTGGAGCAGAGGCAGTTCCACGAAGAGGAAAGCCAGGCCGAGCAGGCCAAAGAAGATCAAACTGGGCAGCCGGAAAGGTGAAGCTGCCTTTCGATCTGCGCGCCTCGATAGGACGATGGGCAGAAGGATCAAAGTGGCGGCCAGCACGACCGCGAGCGCGAGCAAACCCAGGATCACAAAGTAGCCGGCTCCGCCGAACGGCTGCCAGGCCCTGCCGAATTCCGCCAGAACCTGAGGCGCCTGCGCCCATTTGAAATAGTGTCCGAAGAAGGGCTGATCGTCGCTGGGCGGGCGGACATCGTAGGCGTACTCGTCAAAGAACGTTTGGCGTGGGTCGGCGTTCAGGAGCTCTACATAACGCTGGTAATACTCTGATTTGGGCAGGATGTTGTAACGGTTGGTCTCGTCGGGCTGCACATCCGGGGCGTAGGTGAGGTCAAAGGCGCGCCGGGCCAGGAAAGTCCGGATGGATGACAGTTCGCCCGGGGAAAATGGGCCATTCTTCATTAGAATGGTGGCCGTGTTGAAGCCACGAAAAGCAACGATCTGCGAGTGCGGGTCGGCGTGGTTGCGTTCGAGGGCGGTGACCGCCAGGGCAAAGAGACGCAGGTCCTCGCTGGGCGGCTCCTGCAGCCAGCGCGTGCCGATCAGCAGGCCGCCAGCGTTCAGACGCCTGAGCGCATCCTGGAAGGACTCGACGGTGTAGCGATAATCCTCCATCAGCGTGTATGCGCCCGAGCGCACCGGATGAAAGGACGAAGCCAGGGAGATAACGATCACGTCATAGGTCGGTCCGGAACGCCGAAGATAGCTGCGATCAGACTCCACGAAGGCGTGAACGCGCTCAGCCGCATAAATCGGCAGTGCATTGACGATCAGCGGGTTGACCTCGACGGCGGTTACGTGCGCGGCACCCAGCCCCAGGGCAGTGAATACGTCGAGGCCGCCGCGCGGTTCAAGGATCAGAGCCTCGGCCGCGGGTCGGAGCTGGAAGGCGAGCGCATTGGGCAGGTACGCGGTGAAGGCGGAGTCTGCCGCGGGCTGGAGGATGGGGCTCAGGTCATCGCCATCCACCAGCAGTCCGTCCAAAGGGGGCAGCGGCTGCAGATATCGGTAACTGAGGCCTGGCAGTGCATGAATGCCGCTGCTGCGCACGACGTCCACGCGTGAGAAGGCATTCGATTGACGATATACCACGCGGCTGTCCGGAACCTGCAGGGCGTAAGAGAGGCTTTTGTACGGCGAGAGTCGCAGTTCAAGGAAATCGAAGGAGTGCCTGCCCGCGAGGCGAAGTCCGAGATCAAGAAGCGAGAAAGCGAGCAGTGCAGAGGTGGCCAGCACGAGGGGCTGCGACAGCGCACGCACACGAGCCAAGATGACCAAACCGGCCAGGCAAGCCAGCGCAACGCTGAGGGTCACCACTCCCTCTGCACCCAGCAGGGCGGGGGTCACGAGGGCGAGCAGGCAGCCTGCCGCTGAGCCAAACAGGTTGGCCGCGTAGGTGCTGCCGGCAGTGCGGGGAAAGGCGTTCAACAGGAATCCCAGCGCCATGCCGCTGAAGAAGAACGGCGCGGCCAGAATAATGTAGTCCAGGATCAGGATCCAGACTTGCCGCCTGTCCCAGGCGATGCTGAAAGAATCGAACGGCAGCCCGTTGGTGAACAGGAATGCGACCAGGATGCTGAGGCCGGTCGCACATGCGAATTGGCTCACACGCTGTTCGGGCGTTCCGCTTTGGAGAACGGGGAATATCGTCAGGGCGGTGCCGCTGGCGCCGAAGCCCAGCAGGGCAATGCTGACGACCATGAAGGCGAAATGATAGAACTGCGCCACCGAGAACAGGCGCGTCAGATCGATCTCGAAAGCCAGTGTGGCCGCAGAGAGCAGAAATAGACTCAACCAGATCGTGCGTCGGTCGCCGGGCATGAGGGAGGTTGAGGCGGAAGTCGATATCATTTGGCCGGAGATTTCCCGGCTTGGCAGGTCGGCCCTGTCCGGCAGGTCACAACGGATAAAAGGAAAGTGTTACCAGGAACAGGACGACCCACAGGGGCACGGACGATGGTGGTGACCCAGGTGGGCTGCGGATGGACTGCGCCGCCGATTAGCGCGGTCAGATCCTTAAGGGTCTTGCCCTCGCCGAGCGTGACAATTGCGAAGCCATAGATCACCGACGGGTTCGCGTTTCTGATATCCCATGTCACGGTTAGTCTGGTCGAGACCTGCCTGGGACCGGCATAGCTGCATTGATCCCCGCTATCCTGACCGTGGGCATGGACGGCGCGCTGCTGCACGCGGTCATCACGAGCGCCAAGACGAGCAACGCCGAAAGGCCTCGAATCGGCACCATAGTGCTGTTTATCTATGTGCTCCTCTCCGATGCCGAAGTGCGGAGCCATTCAGTCAGGCTGAGCATGCCGCCCGCGCTGCGCTCTACCCGGTCTCTGCCGCCTTGAGCACGCGCAGGGCGCGCAGGGTGACCCACTTGTTGGGCTGCCTCTTCGCGCCGAAGCTGACCCAGGTCTTGCCCGTGTAGTTGTAGTCCAGGGACCAGCGTCCGGCCGCGTCCTGTTTGTCGCGAATGACCGTCAGGGCGTGTGAGAGCCGCCGGTCGCGGCCTAATCCCAGGCCCGCCAGTGCATCCACCAATTGCAGCAGGTCTGTGATGTAAAACACGGGGAAGCCGAACTTCCACCAGTCGCGGCTCGGTTTGTCGCCTTTGCGGGTCGGATAGGCTGCGCTGGCCGGGTCGACGCTGAACAGGAAGTCGATGCCGCGACGGATGGCGCGCTTGATGACGGGCGTGCGGCGCGGCTCCGGCAGTTTTGACAGCGCCAGCATCACCTTGACGGCTCCCCAGCCGCAAGGGAGGCTATTGTTCACACCACAGGCGAAAGTGGGACCGCACTTGTACGCATAATAGCGCCGCGGGGCGTCGCGTTCCTCCAGCGGAGCAATGCCGTCACCCGTAACGGTGCGTGCCATCCAGTCGAACGCCGCGTCCAGGCGCGCATCCTCACAGCCAAGTTCGAGCAGCGCCCAGCACAGATTCCCCTGCAGGCAATCGACAGTGCCCGACGGCGCGGCGCCAGCCGAGGTTGAGAATTGACCGCCCGGAGCCAGGCCGTGCTCGAAGAGATAGTCGCAGGCTTTGCCGATGCGCTCGTCCTCATCTATAGAGGCTCCGAGTTGCGCCAATAGAATGAGGGCCCAGTCCGTGGATCGATACTTGGGGTTGTAGCCGGGCCCAGGCCGGGCCCAAAAGCCCGACTTGTCCATGTGCCGCAGGATGGACGCAATGGGGCCGCGTTGATGCGCTGCCTTGCGCGCCTGGCGCAGATCGCCAGCCTTTGGGGCGTCAGAAAGATCGCGCAAAGCGAGGTAGCGAACGCCCGGAGAACCTGCTTCCAGGAGCCACGAAAGCGAATCACCCTTCAATAGATCTTGCCAGGCCATGGGGCAGCCTCCTCAGGTGGGATGACAGACGCGTGCAGGGAAAATCCCCGGCTGCATCATGATCATACAGCCGAATGCAGGAGAACGCAATTACTCAGTTCGTAAATTCCTTTAAGATTCGAGCCGAGTAGCTGGCGCTCGCGAATTCGAGCCCCTCCTGCCCCCCCGAGAAGGGAGGCGTTGCGGAGGGGCAATCACAACAGCATCGCTTGACGCGAGCCTACCTGGCTTTCTCGAGGGCGAGACCGAGGGCGGCCGCGACGCCCTCACCATAGGCAGGATCAGCTTTCAGGCAGTTTTCGATGTGACGTTGCTTGATGAAATCAGGCGCATTGCCCATGGCGCGCGCGGTGTTCTGAAACAGCGCTTTCTGCTGCGCCTTGTTCATCAGGCGGAAGAGCTTCCCGGGCTGGGTGTAGTAATCGGAATCATCCTCGCGGAAGTTCCAGCTGTTCGCTGCGCCGGAGAGCTCCAGCGGCGGCTCCTTGTATTCTGGCTGCTCCTGCCACTCGCCAAAGCTGTTCGGCTCGTAACCAATCGTGGAGCCGTAGTTGCCGTCGACGCGCATCTGGCCGTCACGGTGGGAGGGATTCGCCGTGGCAACCTTGGGTCTGTTGACTGGGATCTGATGGTGGTTGACTCCCAGGCGGTAGCGCTGGGCATCCCCGTAGGCGAAGAGTCGGCCCTGCAGCATCTTGTCGGGCGAGAAACCGATGCCCGGCACCAGGGCCGCCGGAGTGAACGCGGCCTGCTCCACATCCTGGAAGTAGTTGTCCGGGTTGCGGTTGAGCTCAAGCACGCCAACTTCGATCAAGGGGAAGTCCTTATGGTACCAAACTTTCGTCAGATCGAAGGGGTTGTAGGGCATCTTCCTGGCCTGCTCCTCGGTCATAACCTGGATGTACATCTTCCAGCGGGGGAAGTCGCCTTTGGCGATGCTTTCGAACAGGTCGCGTTGGTGGCTTTCCCGATCCTTGGCGACGATGGCCTCCGCTTCCTGATCGGTGAGATTTTTGATCCCCTGCTGGGTAGGCAGATGGAACTTGACCCACACGCGTTCATTCCGGGCGTTGATCATGCTATAGGTGTGACTGCCAAACCCGTGCATGTGGCGGTAGGAATACGGGATGCCCCGCTCGCTCATCGTGATGGTGATCTGATGCAGCGCCTCGGGCAACGAGGTCCAGAAATCCCAGTTGTTGGTGGCAGAGCGCAGGTTGGTGTGTGGATCGCGCTTGACGGCGCGGTTGAGATCCGGGAACTTGTGCGGATCGCGCAGGAAGAACACCGGGGTATTGTTGCCGACCAGGTCCCAGTTGCCTTCCTCGCTGTAGAACTTCATCGCAAAGCCCCGGATGTCCCGTTCCGCGTCGGCCGCACCGCGCTCGCCGGCAACAGTAGAAAACCGCAGGAAGGCCTCGGTTTCCTTGCCGATCTTGGAGAAGATCTTCGCCCTGGTGTACTTGGTGATGTCATGCGTGACGGTGAACTTGCCGAAGGCCCCAGAGCCCTTCGCATGCATGCGCCGTTCGGGGATCACCTCGCGGTCGAAGTGAGCCAGCTTCTCCTGATACCAGACGTCCTGCATCAGCATGGGCCCGCGCGGGCCGGCTGTCACGGCGTTTTCATTGTCGGCTACCGGTGCGCCGGCAGCGGTGGTGAGTTTCTTGTTCTTGGTCACGGAAGCCTCCTTGGTGAGGGTCAGATGGAACCGTGGAGAGCCTGTCGTCCCATTGCGAGTGGCGCTCCCCTTGACCACATTCTAGTGCAGTCCGCCGTGCCGTGGCATGTGGCATATGTCACAGAAAAAGGGCGCGGGGTGGCGTGGCCGCGGGACCCGCTCGCAGACAAAAAACATCGAGCGGCTTATTGATAAGCCGCTCGATGTGCTCTTGCGAAGGCAAGCTGGAAGGCTGTCCTGCTGACTCAAATTGGCTTGCTGCCTGTGGTTGTTCGCTAATCCTTCAAGTGTATTAGAGTCTCGACCTTGTACACGCCGGCTGGCCACTGGTCCAGTCACAACCGCCGCCATGGTTCGCTTCCAGCCGGGTTCTGGTTGCCTGGATCGGCGATGCGTCTGCGACTACTTCTTATCGCGCCTCTCGGCCCTCTGGTCACCCGACTTGACATTTCTGACATGAGCTTCTTGCAGGTGGGCGAACGTCGCGTCGAGGCTCTTGGCGGCATCCTGCTGGCTTAGCCCAGTAGCCTGAACGACCGCGTTGACCATGCCGCTGCTCTGCAAAGTCTGCTGGCTGACGGATCCAGAAGCCATTTGCTGTGCCACGTTGTTGAGGTTGAGCGGTGCCGCCCCTCCTGCAGCTGGATGGCTCGAAAGCAAGTAGTGCATGGCGATCCCGGCCACGGTGGTCGCGACCGCAGGCGAGATGCCAGCCTTGCCAGCCACCGCGGTGGCCACCGGTCCCAACAGCCCCATGAGGGGATTGTTCTGACTCGTGGCGGTGCCCTGGTTCAGTGGGAGGGGTTGGCCAGAACTCGGGTTGCCGCCGATGATCTGTTCCAAGCCACCGAGCATCTGGCCAACCGGCGTGCCGCTGGCCTGTTGACCGCCGCCCATCAATCCGCCGACCACTTGAGACAACATATTGGCGCCGGCGCTCTGCTGCCCACCCGCTCCGGGCTGCAACAGTGCGTTCATCAAATTTCCCAGCATAGTATCAACTCCTTTGGCATCCACTTTTCAGTGGGCTGCCGCTAACGTATCAGTTAGAACCCATTGGTAGAACTCTCGTACGACGTCCCTTCATTGCCTCAAGGCGTGGTGGGCCTTTCGGCGGCAAACCAATCCCTGGATTCGTTTGAGGCTACTGCAAGTATAAACGACAGGGGTCATTTGCACATAAGAGTCATGTAAGCATCTGTCCGAAGCAGCCAACTTTGGTAAACACATGTGCCGGGCATCACAAGATCCGCGCGCTGCCAGGCGGAGGCAACTCCGCGCAGTGTCGTTACCGGCCGCGGAGGCGCGTCCTGCACACGGCGTCATCTATTGCGTGCGTTACATTTCATCCAGCGGATCGCGGGTGGGGATCACCCTACTTTTCATCCCCGAATATGCACGGTCAAAGCGGAATTCGAAGGCGGACCCGAGCGTGTATTGGGGAATCTGGATGCATCCAACAGGTCAGACGGCATCGCTCTTCTCAGTGGCACGCGCGCAATCTACCCCCGCGGTCGCTGCGCGGATAGACGTGCGACCACCCCGGACCCCAGGGCTCTCTGGGATTTTGCCCGCGCTGCACAAGCCTGGCTCTAGCCCTGGATTGCCCATTTGCGACCAAATGAGCTTCTAGTACAATCTATTGGGGCATGCAAGAGAATATCCGCTTCAATATTCGACAGAACATTGAACATACTTTGTTTCTGGCCCCCGGAGTGAGACTTGCATGGCTGATCTGCTTTCCCGATTACGAGCTTTACCTCACGCAATCAGGGTGGGGGTGATTGGGGTGGGCAATATTGGCAAGGGGATTGTCTACCAGGCCAGCACCACGCCCGGAATGGAATGCGTTGCGATTGCCGATGCCCGGCTGGAACGCGCAACTGCCTGGGCTGCTCACCTGGGGCGTGAGTACGTCGTGGTGGAGAGCCTGGCCCACATGCACGCCGCGATCCAAGGGGGCAGGCTGGCTGTATGCAGCGATGGCACCCTGGTAGCTCAATGTGAGCTGGTGGACGTGCTGGTAGATTCTACCGGCTCTATCGCGGGCGGAGCGCAATTTGCCCTGACTGCCATCGCCCATCACAAGCATGTGGTCATGATGAATTCCGAGGCAGATTTGATATTTGGCCCCCATCTGCTGGCGCAGGCCAGGCAGCAAGGCGTCGTGTATACCAGCGCGGATGGTGACCAGCACACGGTTCTCAAGCGCCTCATGAATGCCGTCGAGCTTTGGGGTTTTCAGACGGTTCTGGCGGGCAATATGAAGGGTTATCTGGACCGCTACAGCAACCCGACGACCATCATTCCCGAGGCTGAAAAAAGATTCCTGGACTACAAGATGTGCGCCTCATACACCGACGGCACCAAGCTTTGTATCGAGATGGCATTGATTGCCAACTCCATCGGGGGTCGGACCGCGGTTCCTGGCATGCTTGGTCCGCGTGTCAAGGGTATCTATGATGTCCTTCAGTACTTTGACTTTCGTACCCTGTGGGATGGGAAGACGACGCTGGTGGATTATGTGCTGGGGGCATCCCCGCCGGGTGGCGTCTTTGTGGTGGGTTTCAATGAGCATCCGCACCAGATGGAAACACTCGGTTGGTATCCCTGTCGACTTGGACCGGGACCGTTCTACGTTTTTCATCGCCCTTACCACCTTGGCCATATCGAGGCAATGGCCTGCATCGCGGAAGCCTTTCTGGATGGCTGGGGGGTTTTGCAGCCAACTTGTGGATTTGTGACCAATGTGTATGCCTACGCCAAAAAAGATCTGCTCCAGGGGGATGCCCTGGACGGAATTGGCGGATACGCAGCCTATGGATTGATAGAGAACTGCGCGGATAACCAGCTTCGTCCCGGACTCCCGATCTGTTTGGCAGACGATGTGACCTTGCACCGCGCCATTCGGAAGGATGAAAAGATCCTGCTCGAAGATGTGCTCTATGATCCGTCTGATCCGAGGTTTGAGACCTTCCGGCTGGCTATGCAGCATTGAAACTGTCAGGGCACGAATCCAATGGAATCAGAGTGATCGTTGCTGCTTATCTCTGGTCTGATTGCCGCCTGTGACAAGGCCAGCATGTTACACTTTGGTCTCCAGAGCCTGCGGCGGCAAACGGTCTAGAGTCCTGACCTGTGAATGACCGAGGACGGCGAAGCTGCGGCGTCTTTGGAATCTGCCCTGCGCAAAATTGAGGCGGCTTGCAAGATAATCGATGAGAAAGATCATATTGCTCATTTCGAAATTCCGATGGTGTCGGCTGGGGGCATTTCTATATGCCTCGCACGCCTTCGTCAACAGGACCGTGCAATACATGGTCCATATAGGTCGGCTTTACCGGGCATCTAGAACGCACTCTCGCGACACGATTGTCCGTGAATTGGAAAGCCTCAGAATACTGGACTACGCCGGCGTTTTGAAGCTTGCTGTCTGGATTCTGAGGCCTGATTTGCGTGATCTTCTTGCGAGGCAGGAATACAAGTACCTATTTGGTTTTCTGATCAAGAATGACATACAGGGCAAGCGGTTCTCAAGCTTGGTCTATGAAGATCCCGTCATTGCGGATGCGCTTGGCAAGTTGTGGGAAACGGAGAAGGGGTGGAGCGAGAGTGACAACGGCTACCGCGGGAAACTAGGACTGCTGCTTGCCGATGGGAAATTGGAACCATCAAGAAAACTGGACTACACTTCGAACCTTCAAACATTGGATAAGGCTGCACAGGTGGAAATCCTGCCTCCGAGGATCATTCACGCGGATAATCCTTGGAATTTGCTTGGCAGGTGCAAGTACTCAGTACGTTTAATGGGCGCCGGACTCGTTGAGCTCGAAGACGTCAGGGCAATTGCAGGAAGCAATGCCTTCTACACTGATGCTGGAACATATGTGGACGAATACAGGAATTGCTTTCCAAACGATTGTGATCCACGAAATGACTCGTTGATAATGGGGGTCAAGAGGGAAGAAGTCCTTGTTGACAATGAGCGACTAAGGACGAGTCGCAAACGCATCTGGGATGAGGCCTTTTGGCTGTCGGGTGGCTTGATCGCGGAGTGGGGGCATTTTGTGACTGCCTTCTTGGTGAAACTGGACTATTACAGGTCACATCATAATTGGGGCAAGGTGCCTGTGCTGGTTCCGAGCTCAGCGCCAGAACATATGAAAGAGTTTCTGACTCAAATAGTCCCAAATAGCATGATTCGCTTCGTTTCAGAGCATGAACTTCACATCATAAAGCACTGTATCTACTCTCCAAGTTCTGCGTATTCACCCACAAATATCAGAGGATATCATCATCGACATCAAAGCAGCGCGTTTGTCGATCCCCGGTCTTTCGCTCGTCTGCACAGCCTCATTCGGGAACACTATCCCGTGGAAGCTTCCGGGAACATTCCAAGGTATATTTATTGGACCAGGGAGGATTACAGCAGGAGAAGGCTGAATAATCGGCAGGATCTTGTGGACTTATTTGAAGGCAAGGGATTGACTAGATTCAATCCGGCTGCCATGCCCATCGTAGAGCAAATTGCCCAAATCGTCCAATCAGAGTTCATGATTGGCGAAATGGGGTCTTGGATATATCTTACGGGATTGAATGCAAACTCAAGAATCGTCGTTATTATGTCCGATTGGGACCAGCACTTCTGGAATCAAATCGGGCTGCTCAATGAATTGCGTAGGACGCCAATTGAGGTTGTGCTGGGCCAAAGGTCGGACTTGAGTGACTTTCGAAGTGAGAATGCACCTCATCGGGAATATTCGCTCTCTAAAGATGGGATTGATGCCGTTGAGCGGCTATTGCCCACTGGACGCTAGTTTCGTGCTGTGATTTGAGGATCCTTGCTTGGGGTTGGATTCTCAGTCTGCGATCGACAATTTCACCGATCCCATGTCCGAAGCCTGCCCGCTGCACCGGACTCAACACCCCGCGTCACTGGATTAGCCGCGCGAGGTTATCAATCGGGCTGTACCGCTGTGGGCTCCAAGCGAGACGGGGCTGAACCTTCTACGAGATCGCGGCTGGTTCTCGTTCTCCGGCCGCTTCGGAATCGCATCTTGACGGCTTCGCATGTCGCGACGATACTCAGAATCGCCATTCGACACACAGAGGACTATTGCAGAATCACCCCCCATTTGGGCCGAACTTT
>JBGPAT010000050.1:0-12535 GCA_041480885.1 Anaerolineae bacterium | reverse complement strand
TTCGTGCATATCCAAATACTCTTGTGGGATCGGATGAGTGCCTATGACGACCTTCACCCCATAGCGTTTTTCAAGAAAAGTCTTGAATGTATGGATGTAGGGACAGGGTGGATAGCCGACGATCATCCCGGTCGCTAGGTGAATCACCTGCGCGCCGTTCTTTACCATTTCTTCGCCCGTGCTTTCCACGTTCCCCCCCGGACAACCGTCGCAAGTGGTGTACCCAACCAGCTCTACTTCTGTTTCAGCGTAGATACTGAAAGCGCCTTCCTTGTTCTTCATTGCCCGCAGGCATTTTCCACCGGCGCAACTACGGTAACGATTGCAGATGATGATTCCTATCTTCGTTTTTGCGCTCATTGGTGTTCCTTTGATCGCCGTACTAACGTCGGAACTTCCGTCTGCATAGGCTGTTTGTCTCGTGCGGAATGCAGGCTAGTGTTTGTGTATACGCCGCACATCCGAGACGAGCGTGCCTGCGCGGTAGGCTTCCAGGGCATCCGTGATGTTCTTCTGTGCCGGAAGGATTACCTCCAAGCCCTGGGCCGTCGCACGGTCATAGGCGGGCCGTCCCAGCCCGCCGGAAATGAGTACCTGGCAATCGAGAATGGGCGAGAACAGGGCGGGACCGCGCTGGGCATGGTCACAGTCATGCTCGGGGGCACGTTCTTCCTTGTCGTGATTGTGAGCAGGCTTCTCGCGCTTCTCGAATGTCGTGTTTCCCTCGTCGTCCAGAAGGGCGACCACGTAGAACTTGGATTCGCCAAGGTGACGGCTGATCGTCTGGCCGTCGTCAGTGGGAAAAGCAATCTTTTTCATTTGATACTCCTAAATTAGAGTGTGTTCGTCCGGTGTTCCTCCACTCACAAGAGGTTCCCAAGTGGGTTGATAGGACAGCTGACGGGCGGGGAATCGCTCCCGGATCAACTTTGTGCCGCATTCCGGGCAGATCTTATCCAAGCAGCGCTCTCCTGCCACATGCGGCTCTTTGTGGTTGCACTTGGGGCAGATGCAGTTCCCGCCCGGGCCAGAAGCCGGCTTGTTTCCGCCACCCCAACCTCGGCGGTAGCCCTGTCCTGTGCCACCGCCGCGCCCTTGGCCGCTCCCCTGGCCTCCTCCCTGTCCATCACCAGCCTGGTTCCTGAATCGTCTTGTGGCCATTTCATACTCCTCTTTCCTCAGTGCAATGCTTCTACGTGGTCAACAATATTCCCATTTACATAGGCCAAAACGGCGTCGTCAATACCGATAATGTCAGTGACCACTGGGCGGATGTTGCGGGCTTTCATGCTATCGTAGGCGCCCATGCCCATGCCACGGCACAATAGTGCCTCGCAGTCTGTGATTGCCATGGCCATGCGGCCATGCCGATCCTCCGCCGCCGGCCCATACCCATGCCGACCGCTCGCGTCCTCCTGGTGATCGTGCCCTTCCCCTTCGAATTGAGCGTGACCGAGCTTGTCACGCATTTCTCGGTTAACGATCTTCCCGTTCGCAACCGTAGCCACCAGATAATACGGTGCACGGCCGAAGTGCTCGCTGATGGTCTTGCCGTCGTCGGTGATTGCAGCGATTTTCACAGTACGTTTCTCCGTTTCCATGAATTTCTATAGAGTTCGCGCGTTGCGAACAAAATAGACAAGGGACGCCAGACCTAGGATGAGTGCTGGCCCCACAATTTCCGTCGAAAGTATGCAGCTAAGGGCCTGCTCGAACTCACGGTGCGTTGCCGTCAGCAGCAACGCGGCCCCCGGCAAAATACACATCATCGCTAGCAGGACGTACAACAGACTCCGCAACGTTCCTTTCATCGCTCATCTCTTCATGCTGGGTGCCTCGCCAGCCAACCCACCGCAAGGAGAAAGAACGCCAGCGCTGCCAATCCGCCGGAGGCCACGAAAAAGGGCGATGGAAGTGAGGCCGTCGTCACTAGATCGGAAGGCATAACAATGCCCCCTGATGGCGGGCCGCCCGAGATATTGCCCAAGGCAACCGGCGTGGGGGTTGCGCAGCTGCCCGGCGTAACACGCAGCGTGGGAGCAAATTGCGCCGCGCGGGCTTCGTAGTCAGGGTGGCAGCTATGGCAATCCGTGTAGATATCGGCAAGCGGATGAGCCATCAGTCCTTCGTGAGCCAGATCCTTGTCCGTTGCGCTAGCGTTGCCACCGTGGCAGTTTATGCAGATGTCTTTGCCGGCATGAATGATGTGCCATTCGCCTTGATCCGAAACCGGCGCCTCCTTTTCATGGCAAGTCATGCATGACGACCTCGGCTCGGGGGGCTCTCCACATTGGGCGAGGACTGACACCGGAAGCAGCAGGGAGACCGAAAGCACAAACACCAGGATGGCTCCCATAACGAGAGTGGCCAGGAATTGTTTGCGGTACATTGCGCGCCTCCTCCTGCATCCCAAAGGCCTCTATGCCAAGACCTTATCAGCCACAAAGTGCCTCTCCGTTGGGTGATCGTTTTCGTCGCTTGGACAGAGTATTAGCAAGGAGCGTGTTACGGTAACACCGGTATTCCCCCAACGATGAGGCAGGTGGGCTTCAAAGATCAGGCTGTCACCCGGCACTAACAGGTAGTTCTTCTCTTCGATGACATAGGACAACGAGCCTTCCAGACAGAAAACGAATTCGAAACCAGTGTGAACGATCGGAGTCGAACCGCTATCAGCGCCCGGCTCCAGTGCAACCAACAAGGGTTGACCGCCGTGCAGGGTTAAGCCTGCGCCAAGGTCCTCCAGCATGCCATAGGAAAACTCTGCCCTTGGCCGTTGCCCGGCCTTTTGAAATACCAGGTTCCTTTTGGGCGACTCCGTTTCAAAGAAAGCGGCGATAGGTACGTGCAGGCCAAGAGCGATTTGTTGGAGTGTACTTACGCTGGGAGAAGCCTTGTTGTTTTCGATCAAACTCAGTGTATTTACATTCAACTCGCTCAGTTCGGCAAGTGCACGGATGGAAAGCTCACTTTGCCGCCGCAATTGCCGTATGCGCTTTCCTACGTCGACTTCACCTACCCGATCAGACTGGGAGGGAGTGGTCTTATTCTCTGGCTGGATGCGATGATGATCGAGTGCGGTCTTGAGTAAGCTGGCCATGGATGAGCGCTCCCGGATTGTGTGGGTTCAATCAATATTATAGTACGCTTTACGCTCAGATACAACGATTTCAACCAGTATTTTGGTACTTTCGCCATTGCACTTGCAAATGGATGGCCATAGAGAGTCTCTATGGCGCTTGTGAGATCTATCACTTGCGCAGGCCGGGGCTTGAAACTAACCTCTATATGAATTAAGCAACGTATGAAGTGCACATGATGAAACCCGTTCTTGCGCCAGAGTTCCAGGAATTAGCCCAACGTCAGGCGTCGTTGTACAAAGTATTCAGCAACGCCCAGCGGATTTTGATCTTCTGGTTCTTGGCAGAGAAGGAAAGGACGGTCAGCGACATTGCGGAGGCGATTGGAGCCTCACTGCCCAGTAGGTCGCAGCACCTACGCCTGATGGAATTGAGCGACGTCCTGGAATCTCGACGAGAAAGACAGAATATCTACTACCGCATCGCTAACAATGAATTGCTGCAGGATTGCCTGGATCTTGCCAATCGCTCCAAGGCCAGTTTGATCGAAATCGCAGAAGAGGCCTAGACACGAACCGAAATCGAAAAGGAGATTCCCATGACAACCCCTGAACTCACCAATCTTCAAGCCACCAAAGTCGTGGATGCCCGCGCCATGTCCTGCCCGGGTCCCCTGCTTGAGGCCAAGAAGGGCATTTCCACCGTGAAGGTCGGCGAAGTGCTCGAAATCTGGTCTGGCGACGCCAACACCAAGGCTGACATGCCGCGCTGGTGCGAGAAGGTCGGACACGAATTCCTGGGCGTGCTGCAAGGGGATGGCTACGAGCGCCTGTTCATCCGCCGATTGAAATAGGACTCTGATGAGCGCGCAGACCCAACTGCCCAGGATCTTGGTTCTTGGCACCCTCTCGGGTGGCTACGCGGGTGCGGATTCGACGGGTCAAAGTCGCCTCGAATACCCCGCCAATACATACATCCTGCCGGTCAGGTCTCCAGTCATGTTCCCGCCCGAGTTTTACCTGCGGGCTTTTGAGCGCGGCATCGACGGGATCATCGTCATGTATAGCGGCACCGACAGCCCATACAAAGTGGAAGCGGATGGGACCGCCAAGCTGATCAACCGCGCCTATGGCTTGATGAAAGAGGGCGGCATTGACATCCGCCGCTTGCGCCTGGCTGCCATCTGCACGGTCTGCGTCAAACCCTTCTTGAAGGAAGTCAACCAGATGAATGACCTGCTCAAGGGGATCGGCTTAGTCAAGGACGAACTTGCGTCGCATCTCAGCGCAGCCGGAGTCGGCAAGGAGCAGGCTCATGCATGACCTGCGTGTGGATGCCCTGGTCGTCGGCGGCGGGATCGCCGGAATGCAGTCTGCGCTGGATCTGGCTGATCAGGGCTTCCAGATTGCGTTGATCGAGCAGGAAGCCAGCATTGGCGGCCGGATGATTACGCTGAGCAAGGTCTTTCCCACGCTCGATTGTTGCAGCTGCATCACCACGCCCAAGATGTCTGCAGTGGCGCATCATGCGAACATCCAACTGTGCACGTACTGCGAGGTTCAATCGGTGCTGCCGCACGGACACGTTTTCGATGTCACGGTTCTGCAGAAGCCCCGCTACGTGGATGTCTCCAAGTGCACGGCTTGTCGCGAGTGCGAGTACGAGTGCCCGATCACAGTTCCAAGTCCGTTTGACCGAAACCTGGGAGCCTATCGTGCGATCCGCGTGCCGTTCTCCACGGCCGTCCCACAAAAGGCAGTGCTTGATCCTGAGAACTGCTTGTGGTGCGGCAAGTGCGAGCAAGCCTGTCCCGTTGATGCGATTGATTTCGCACAACAGCCTGAGACGTTCAAGGTTGAAGCCGCCTCCATTGTCATGGCAACCGGCTTCAACTTGACTCCAATGGATGCCAAGAAAGAATATGGCGCTGGCCAACTTTGCAACGTGATTGACCCACTGATGATGGAACGTTTCCTGGCGCCAACCGGCCCGTATGGACGCGTCCTGCGCCCAGGCGACGGCAAGGAACCAACTTCCATCGCGTACGTTCAGTGCGCGGGATCACGCGATGAAACCCTAGGCGTGACGTATTGCTCGCGGGTCTGCTGCATGTACGCCATCAAGCAAGCCATGCTGCTTTCGGGCGCGCTCCCCATGGCCGAGATCACGATCTATTACATGGATATCCGCACCTTCGGCAAGGGCTACGAGGAGTTCTATCAGAGTGCCAAGGCGATGGGCGTGGAATTTGTACGGGGCAAGGTTGCTTTGATCAAAGAAGACGCTGACCAGAATCCCATCGTCAAAGTGGAAACGACGGAAACGGGTGAAATCGTTGAACGCACGCACGACCTGGTCGTCCTTTCCCAGGGAATCCTGCCGGCCTATAACCCGGCCCCGATGTTCAGCCTGCCCGTGGGTTCCGACGGTTTCGTCTCCGTTCCGGGCCCCGACGCTTCTCCTTGTGTCACCGAGCAGACGGGCATATTCGTGACCGGCACGGCCATGGGGCCGATGGACATCGTGGACAGCATCATTTCTGCCAGCGCCGCGGCCTCCGAGGCTTCAGCCTACATTCGTGGCAATGGTACATCCTCGGATCTCGAGCGACAGAACGCCCCCGAAATCGAGGCCGTACATGCCTGAGAACCACGAGCCGCGCATCGGTGTGTACATCTGCCACTGCGGCGGAAACATCAGCGGCACGGTGCAGTGCGAACTTGTCGCCAGTGCGCTGAGCAAGCTTCCCAATGTCACCGTAACGCGCACCGATGAGTCGTTGTGCTCGGACGTCGGCCAGTCCATGATCGAGCAGGACATCAAGGAACAGGGTGTGAACCGCGTGGTGGTCGGTGCGTGCGCCCCCATGTTGCATGAACAGACCTTCCGGGCCGCGGTCACGCGGGCGGGCTTGAACCCCTTTCTCTATCATCACGTCGGCCTGCGCGAGCAGGACTCTTGGGTGCACGGCCACGACAAGCATGCCGCCACGGAAAAGGCTGTCCGCCTGATGTCGGCCGGGGTGGCCAAGGCGCGCCTGCTCAAGCCGCTTGATCCGATCCGGCTCCAGGCGGAGAAGCACTCACTGGTGATCGGCGGGGGCGTTGCCGGCTTGAGGGCCGCGCTGGATATCGCCCGGCAGGGATTGCGCGTTTCGCTGGTGGAGAAGTCACCGTTCCTCGGCGGGCACATGGCACAGCTGGAGAGCGTCTTTCCCACCGAGGAGGCCGCGCGCAGGCTGCTGCAAACGCTGATCCAGCAAGTGGCGGGGCATCCCAAAGTCACAGTGTTCACACAGGCTGAGATCTTGGGCGTCTCTGGCTATGTAGGCAACTTCATTATCAAAGTGCAGCAGCACTCGCGCGGCGTCGACGAGACCAACGCCGAGAAATTGATGGCCGCCTGCAAGCACGAGACTGCCGACGATTTCAACCATGGTCTCACGCGACGCAAAGTCGTTTATCGCCCTTACGAGGGCTGCTACCCGGCGATGCCCGCCGTGGATTGGGAGCACTATGACGGCGGGCCCCTTGATGTCGGCGGCTGGCCGATCGTCCTGAAGGATGAGCCGAGAGAATTTGAGTTCAACGTCGGCGCGGTCGTGGTCGCCACGGGCTTTGACCCCTATACCCCGCCCCAAGGCGAATACGGTTTCGGTGAACTGCCGCAGGTGATCACACTGCCGCAAATGATCCGCCAACTAGCGCTGACGCCACCAGCGGAGTCCCTGCAATGGAAGGGACGCATGGTCCGCGACCTGGCCGTGATCCACTGCGTCGGCAGCCGGCAGGTGGATGGGATCCAGCAGCCCCAGGCCGATGGAGGCGTGAACGTGTATTGCTCGCGGGTGTGTTGCACAGCCTCGCTGCACACGACGGTCGATCTACACAAGCGCTTCCCTGACATCAACATTTACGACTTGCATCAGGATATCCGCACATACGGCCGCGGCCATGAGGAGTACTACCGGCGGTCGCTGGAGGATGGCGTGCGGTTTGTGCGCTATACGGCCGAGGACGTGCCCGTCGTGTCCTCCGCCCCGCGAGGAGAGGCGCATTCGCTCCTGGTAAGAGTCAAGGACACGCTCACCTACGGCGAGGAGATCGAGATCCCCGTTGATCTGGTGGTGCTGGCCGTGGGCATGATGCCGCGTGATCTTCACGGCTTGGACAAGATGCTCAAGATCTCACGCGGCAATGACCGTTTTCTGCTCGAAGTCCATCCGAAGCTCCGCCCCGTGGAAACGGCGGTCAACGGGGTGGTGCTGGCTGGCACGGCACAGGGGCCGATGAACATCCAAGAGAGCCTGAGCGCAGCCTCGGCCGCCGCCGCCAAGGTTGCCTCCCTGCTGGGCCGCGGTCGCGTCGAATTGCCGCCGTTTGTCGCCGAGGTGGATGAAAGCAAGTGCAATGGCACGGGCGCATGTATCGAAGCCTGCTTGTACGAGGGCGCGATCTCCCTGAAGCTCCACACTGAAAACGGCGCCGAAGGCAAACGTGCGGTCATCACGCCTGCGAACTGCGTAGGGTGCGGGGCATGCGTCAGCGCCTGTCCCAATCACGCCATCGACGTGCAGGGCTGGACGCTCGCCCAGTACGAGGCCATGGTGGAAGCCATCGGCATGGAAATGCCGGCTCGGATGGAGGCTGCGTCATGACCGCCCGCGGGACTACGCCTTCCCGCGGCGAGATCCTTAAGCAGCTGCGCACAAAACACGCGGCAGCGGTCGAACGCACGCAAGCGCTGCTGAGGGAGCAAAAGAAGATGCAGCAGCAGCTGCTGGCGGCGCTGCGCGAAAAGCCCAAGACCATCCCCGAATTGGCGGCCGCGACCGGCCTGCCTTCCGCAAAAGCATTATGGTTCGTTTCGGCGCTGAAGAAGTACGGCATCGTGGTCCAGAACGGCATGAGCGGCGATTACCCGCTGTATCAGGAAGCCGAAGCGAAATAGCATGAGCACGCGCGTCGATCCGAAGTTGCTGCGCGAACTGAAGGAGTACGGAGCGGTGGGCATCGAGAAATGCTTCAACTGCGGCAATTGCACCGCGGTCTGCTCGATGTCGTCCAACGAGGCCCAGTTCCCGCGCCGCATCATCCGCATGGCCCAGCTCGGCATGCGCGACCAGCTGCTCGGGAGCAAGGAACTTTGGCTATGCTACAACTGCGCGCAGTGCTCCGAGACCTGCCCGAAGCAGGCCGAACCTGCCAACTTCATGGCCTCTGCGCGCACGTACGCCATTGCCCACTACGATCCGCTCGGCATCGGACGATTATTCGCCACGAAGCCCCTCGCCGGAGGCTCCATTGCCTTCCTGATGGTCCTCTTTTTCGGGGCCTTCATGTACACGCGGCGCGAGACCATCTCCACTGGATCCCTGCAACTGTTCAATTTCATACCGTATCAGTTCATTCATGATGCCGGGGTCGTGACCCTGGTCCTGGTCGGGCTGGCAAGCCTGCTGGCTATCTTCAACATGATGTCCAGAATAGCAGCCAGCCGGGGCATTTCCCTCACGACGTTGTTCGGCGTCCGCATGAACTGGCTGATGGCCCTTTGGGAAGCCGTGGCTATCCAGTCACTGGCGCAGAAACGCTACCGCGAGGAATGCGACACGGAGGAGAACCGGAAGCCCTGGTACCTGGCCAAATGGTTTGTCCATGCAGCCACCATGTGGGGATTCCTGGGCTTGTTGTCCGCCACGATCCTAGACTATTTGCTGGACATACTGGGTGTGAAGTCCACGGGCAGCGCCGTGCCCATCTGGTACCCGACGCGGCTGCTGGGAACGCTGGCCGGTCTGCTGTTCAGCTACGGCGTGACCGTGCTCCTGGTCAAGCGCTTGTGGGCGGTCGACAAGGCCCACACCACCTCGCGTCCATCCGACTGGATCTTCCTGACGCTACTGTGGTTCACAGGCATCACGGGCTTCATCGTCGAGCTGGCGCTGTACCTGCCGCAGCCGCCCATCTGGGGATACTGGATGTTCCTGTTCCACGTCGCGGTGGCGGTCACGCTGCTCTTGCTGCTGCCCTTCACCAAGTTCGCCCACTCGCTGTACAGGGTCGTGGCGTTGTACGTGCACGCCCTCAAGCCGCTGCCCGTCGTCGAAGCCGCCAAGGCATCCGCAGATTGATCATTTAGTCAAGCCTGCAAACAGGAAAGAGGTGATGCGAGAACACCAACCGATCCCCCACTACCACGTGTAATGCGAGCGCCTGCTCGACCGACATCAAGTTCGTTAAACCAAGAAAAGGAGATTCCCATGGCTAAGCAGAAAATGTCCGTCGTTTGCAACGGTGAAACCGGCGCAAACATCATGCCCACCCTGATCTTCGCCTCCTCGGGCATTGCCCTCGACTATGATGTCCATATCTTCTTCTGCCCGGCAGGGGCCAAGTGGACCCTCAAGGACGAGCTCGAGAAGTTGGGCCAGCCCAAGGGCCTGCCGAATCCCGTCAAGCTGATGAACGATATCCTGGACCAAGGCGGAGACGTCGTTCTTTGCGAACTGGCCCTCGAGAATAAGGGCATCGATCCAAAGGACCTGCGCGATACGCGCATCAAGATCACCAAGGCTCCGCCGTTTCTCATGAATGTCGAAGGCGCCGGCCAGACCTACGTGTTCTAGGGTTGACGTGGTACCCGCGTGAATAGACAGGCCAGACGGCTTGATTCATGGCCGCCTGGCCTGCACGCTTCCCAATTGCAACCGCGGCTTCTAGGTTGCTTGTTCCGGCAGTCTCAACAAATCTGCATTTTCTGGAGCATGAACAAAGCTCCAGAACGCGTCGCGGGGGCGATATGCATCGCCAACTCGTTTTCGAACCATGTAGATCGTTCGCTGCAAGGCAAGACCCTCCACCGGGATGGCAACCACATTTCCGCGTTCCAACGGATAGGCAGCCGCCAATTCGGAGACGAATGCCACACCATACCCGTCGGCCACGGTACGCACAGTCGCCTCCGCATTTCCCAATTCCATAAAGATATTCAAATCCTCCAGGCTGATGTCGTATTTGGCCAATTCCTCGAGGACCACTCGCCGCGTGCCGGATGTCGCTTCACGCATGATGATCGGTTCCTCCAGAAGTTCAGAGGGTTCAATCGACGATCGCCGAGCCCACCGGTGATTGGCAGGTACGATCAATGTAATCGTATCGTGGAAGAATTCCTGAATCTCCAGATTCGGATCCCCCACCTCTCTGCTCAGAACACCCAGATGAGCATCGCCATCCAACAGGTCTAGCGCCACTTTCTCCGGGGCGCAAGAGGGAATGCGCACCTGTATTCCCGGATAGCGCAATCGGAAGCGGGCAGCCAGTTGGGGCAGTATGTATTTCCCGGCAGTCGTGCTGCACGCGATGCGAAGCTCGCCGGCAACCTCCTGCAATGAAGACATCATGGCTTGGAGATTGGCCGAGTCGTTAAGCAGTCGGCGCGCCCACGGCAACAGCAGTTGCCCAGCCTCGGTCAATTGCAGACCGGTGCTGCTCCTCGTGAATAAAGTAGCACCCAATTCCTGCTCCAACAGCTTGATCTGGTGACTCACTGCCGGCTGGCTGAGATGAAGTTGTTTGGCGGCTTCAGAGATATTCAGCTTTTCAGCGGCACAGAGAAACGTCTCAATCTTCTGGATGTCGATCATGAGGTGCTCCAATGCCCATGTGTTTACAACGGAGGGACCGTGGATGCACGGGCCCAGAGACGGCCGCCTTTGAGCGTCTCATTGAGCGCAGCGCAAGTATGGTCATTACTATAGCAGATGTCAAGCACGAGGCACAAATTTCGCCGAGGCCAGCACCTTCCAGGAAGGCAAAAGATACCAAAACGGCCCTCTTGGTTTGGCGGCCGGTTTTGCCGTCGTATACCCCAAAAACCGGTCCCAGAAGCGGACCTGACGCCCACCAACTCTTTGTGACGTTGCTACACCTAAAATGTGACACATCTCACTATTGTGATTTTGTTCACAGTGTTAATATCCAATCGCACATATGCGCTTATGCGAATGAAGGCAGATAAACATCATGGTCAATCAAACATTGGTTCAGGAAATCTCTCAGCTGGAAGCGGATTTTTGCTCCGCCCTGTCTGAGCCGACTCGGCTCTTAATGCTATATGCGCTGGCAGACGAAGAGCGCAATGTAAGCGAGTTGGCCAATGATTTGGACATTTCTCAGCCCACGGCTTCGCGGCATCTCAAAGTACTGCGCGAACGCGGATTGGTATATCCCGTTCGGCAAGGGTCAAGCATCACCTATCATTTGTCAGACCGTCGGCTTATTCAGGCTCTCGATTTGCTTTTGACGGTCATGCGTGAGCGACTGGACCACCGGGCGAATCTGGCGAAAGAAATCAAGGCGATGTCGAAGGCATAGGAAGAGAAATCACAACCAACCTTCTTGAGGAGCATTACATGCAGCGTAAGAGATTGTTTTTTATGCTTGTGGTCGCTGGCACATTGATCGTCATGCTCAGCGCTATTGCACTGGCGCTCGCTCAGCCCGTTCATGCCCAATGCGGATCGCAAGCGTCATCCTGCAAGAACTGTCATGAGGTGCAGGCACAGAAGGCCGTGAACAACGATGGCACCAGCTGGCACCAGGCGCACGCGTTTGGAGACTTCTGTTACCTGTGTCATGCCGGAAACAGTCAGGCAACGGACAAAGACGCGGCGCACGCCGGAATGGTGGCGCCGCTGTCAGATGTAAAGGCCGCCTGCTCGAGCTGCCACGCAAAAGATTATATGTCTCTAGCGCAGGGCTATGCTACGACACTTGGAGTTCAGATTGGCGCGGGTGCGTCCTCCGGAAATGCAACGGCCGCGGCGACCCAAGCTGCGGCGGCTGCTTCAGGAAACAATACACCCGCTGCCGCGCCGATGCCAACCACCCAGGCTTCTGCTCCGGAGCAAGCCAACATCGCGGCGAATGACGCAAACCTAACCGACTACGTCCAACGGTACAACGCAAAAGTACTGAACCAGCAGCCAACAAACTGGGGAAATCTGATCCTGGGTACTCTGCTCGTCCTAATAGTGCTGGCTGGCGGCTTGCTTGTCAATCGCAGGGAGCGATGGATCAGTGTCTCCTTCAGGGAGAGAAAACCGCTCGAAAAGGGCTATCCGGATGATGTGGTGGGCATCGCCGCTCAGGCTGGGCAACTGAGACCGGCTGCACGCAGTTCGCTAGCACGCCTGCTTTCGAAACCCGGCGCGGCCGACCTGCTGTCGGCCCTAGACAAGTTGTCCGCGGACGATTCGTCCGAAGATAAGAACCAGAGCCTATAGAGAACCGCAAAGTATGAAAGGAGATTCTATGAATTGGCTTACGAAGCAACTCCACAAAGAGGAATGGTCACCGTACGCGGCAGGTGTCCTGCTCGGAATCGTCGGCATCCTGACTGTGGTGATCGCACACAGCTTGCTGGGGGCCTCGGGCGGCTTTGAGAATGTGGCC
>JBGPAT010000049.1:0-12560 GCA_041480885.1 Anaerolineae bacterium | reverse complement strand
GATGAGGATGCCCGCAAGAAGGCCCTGCAGCGCCTCGAGGATGAGATCTCGGTTTCCGAGCGGGAGCAGGCCGCCGGCGTCAACGCCAAGATCGCAGATATCAAGACCCGGCGCGACCATAGGCTCGGCGAGATCGCCCAGAAGCGCTCCAGCCTCGAGCAGGGTCACGACGAGTACCTCGCCGAACAGCTGGATCCCATCATCAAAGAGGGACAGAAGCTGGAGAAGAGCCTGCAGGACCAGATGGGACAGCTGGCCCGCAAGGCGGTGGTCTTCGAGCTCACCGGCGAGAAGATCCTCGACGCCAACGACAAGGTCACGAACAAACACATCAGCCAGGTTCAGAAGATCGTCCAGAAGAAGCTGGAGTCGCTGGAGAACGAACTGAAGGACCGCCGCACCCAGGAACTCGAAGACCTCAAGCAGCAAGCGGCGACGATCAAGGCCGAGGCCGACCTGCAAATGGAAGGCCAGCGCTCTCAGCTTGAGGATCAGACTTCGGCATCCATGGACCAGTCCTCGCGCCAGCGCGACGAACTGCTGGACCTGCGCCCGTTCACCTTCATCAGTGAGAGCCGTTTCCGTGAGCTCAAGCAGCGCTGGGGTCAAGTCTTCCGCGCCGACATGGGCGCCGAGGCCTTCTATGACATCCTGGAGCGGCTTGACCTCGACAAGCTGTCAGAACAAATGTGGCACGAGGTCCGCACCACCAAGTCAAAGCAGAAGCGCAAGAAAGCCACGACCCGTCTCAAAGTCGTGGAGGCTTTTCGGCGATCGGGCAACCGGCCGGAGTGGATGATCCTGACCGTCCTGCCGGTGATCCCGCCCGACCTGCGGCCCATGGTGCAGCTCGATGGCGGCCGCTTCGCGACCTCCGATTTGAACGATCTCTATCGTCGCGTGATCAACCGCAACAACCGCCTTAAGCGCCTGCTTGAACTCGGCGCGCCCGACGTGATCATCCGCAATGAGAAGCGCATGCTTCAAGAGGCGGTTGACAGCCTGATTGACAATTCGCAGCGCGGCAAGGCGCTCAGCCGCCGTGGACGCCGCGAGCTCAAGTCGCTCAGCGATATGCTGAAGGGTAAGAAGGGCCGGTTCCGCCGGAACCTGCTGGGGAAACGCGTCGACTACTCGGGCCGTTCGGTGATCGTGGTCGGCCCGCACCTCAAACTGTATCAGTGCGGCCTGCCCAAGACGATGGCGCTCGAACTGTATCGCCCGTTCGTGATCGCCCGCCTGGTCCAGAACAGCTATGCCGCTAACGTGAAGGGAGCCCGCCGCCTCATCGAACGCAGCCGCCCCGAGGTCTGGGAAGCGCTCGAAGATGTCATCAAAGACCGGCCGGTGCTCCTCAACCGGGCCCCCACACTGCACCGCCTGGGCATCCAGGCCTTCGAACCCATCCTAATCGAAGGTTCAGCGATCCAGTTGCATCCGCTCGTCACCACGGCCTTCAACGCGGACTTCGATGGCGACCAGATGGCGGTTCACGTGCCTCTATCGCAGAAGGCCGTGACCGAGGCGCGCGAACTCATGCTGGCCTCGCGCAACCTGTTGAAACCCGCCGACGGCGAACCGATCATCTCACCCTCCAAGGACATGGTCCTGGGCGTGTATTATTTGACCATGCAGCACCAGGGAGCTCATAAGGGCGATGGTCGCGTCTTTGCGGACTTCGACGAAGTCGAACTCGCCTACCAGCTTGAACAGGTCGAGGTGCACAGCCGCGTAAAAGTGCTTGCGGCTACCTGGTACAACGACCAGGGTGACCGCCTGCCGCAGGCGGAGACGCGTCTCATCGACACCACGGTTGGACGCGTGATCTTCAATCGCATTCTGCCTCCGGAGGTCCAGTTCACCAATGAGAAGCTGGACAAGGGCGCGGTGAAGGACCTGATCGCCGACGTGTATGAGCTGTGCGGCATGGAGCAAACGACCGACGTCGCCGATCGCATCAAGGCCATGGGCTTCGAGTATGCCATGCGTTCGGGCATCACGCTCGCGGTGGCGGATATTTCCATCCCGGTCGAGCGAAAGGATCTGCTCGACATGGCGCAGAATCAAGTGGAGATCGTGGAACGTGATTTCCGCCGCGGCCTGCTGACCGAACAGGAACAGAACGAGCGCGTGATCGAGATCTGGCAGAAAACCACCGATGACGTCGCGGACGCCGTGAAGAAGCACATGGATCCCGATGGTAACCTTTCGGTGATGGCCAGTTCGGGCGCCACCAAGGGCGGCTTCTCCACCATTTCGCAGCTGGCAGGCATGCGCGGCCTGATGGCCGATCCTGCCGGCCGTATCATTCCGCTGCCGATCCGCTCCAATTTCCGTCAGGGGCTCACCGCACTCGAATACTTCATCTCAACTCACGGCGCGCGCAAAGGCCTGGCCGACACGGCCCTGCGCACCGCCGATGCCGGCTATCTCACGCGCCGCCTGGTGGACATCGCACAAGACATCATCATCAATGAGCTGGATTGCGGAACGCCTGAGGGCGTTTGGATCCGCCGCGCGGACGACGTCGCCGGACAATCGATGAGCAGTCGCCTGTACAGCCGCCTGCTGGCCGAGCATGTGCTCCATCCAGAGACCGGCGAAGTGATTGCTGAGCGCGACGACGTGATCGATCACATCCTGGCGCGTCAGATCGCCGCTTCGGGCGTGGCGGAGGTCAAGGTCCGCTCCGCCCTCACCTGTGAACTTCAGCACGGCATCTGCGCCAAATGCTACGGCCTGGACCTCGGCCGCGGCAACATGGTGGACTTGGGCGCGGCGGTCGGTATCGTGGCAGCCCAGTCCATCGGCGAGCCCGGCACCCAGCTTACACTCCGGACGTTCCATACCGGTGGTGTGGCCGCCGCCGGCGCCGATATCACGACCGGTCTGCCGCGCGTGGAAGAACTGTTCGAAGCGCGCAAGCAGCCAAAGGGCGAAGCCGTTGTCGCAGAGATCACGGGCGTCGTGCATATCCTGCAGTCCGAAAAGTATGCCGACCTGCGCGAGGTGCAGATCAAGCACACCGAAATGGTGCACGACGAGTACAGCGTGCCCGAAGACTGGAAGTACGTCACCAAGGACGAGGGCGTCGTCAAAGCCGGCGAAGTCCTGGCGACCAAGGAAAAAGCGACCATCGTCGCACAGCACGGGGGCAAGGTGGCTGTCGACAAGAAGGAGCACAAGGTCACGGTTTCCTACGAGCAAGGCGAGGAGAAGACCACCGAGATCCCCACTACGGCACGACTGCTGGTGAAGGACGGTGAACACGTCGAGCCCGGCCAGCCGCTAACCGAGGGCTCGCTCAATCCGCACCGCATTCTCCGCATTCAGGGACGCGAGGCCGCCCAGATGTATCTGCTCAACGAGATACAGAAAGTCTACCGGTCGCAGGGCCAGAACATCCATGACAAGCACTTTGAGGTCATCATCCGTAAGATGATGAGCAAGGTTTCCCTGGGCCGGCCGGGCGACACCAAGCACCTTCCGGGTGACGCGGTCGACCGCCAGGAACTGCGCAAGCTGAACGAGCTGCTGCTGTCCGAGGGCAAGCAGCCTGCAAAATTCCAGGACATCCTGCTGGGCGTCACGAAAGCCAGCTTGAGCACGGATTCGTGGCTCTCGGCCTCCTCCTTCCAGCACACTATCAAGGTTCTGGCGGGTGCGGCCATCGGCTCAACCACCGATCCGCTCTATGGGCTCAAGGAAAACGTGATCATCGGCAAACTGCTCCCGGCGGGGACAGGCTTCGTGCCCGGGCGCTTCAAGGACGTACTCAGTGACGGCGCATCATCCCAATGGACGGAGATCAGCGAAAGCTCGACCGCCGACTAGAGAGTAAAGAAGAAGGGCGCTCGGATGTGAGCGCCCTTCTTTTCTGTTTTCGTGCCAGCTCGGCTGCATTTGTGGTTAAATGGGTGCACATCCTGCATGGACCACCAATCCCCTGACCTCGCAGCATTCCTCAAAGCCTATCCGTCGTATGCCTCCACGCGTGCGATTGACGAGTTGCGCGCCAGCGACTATCACCGTCTGGATGCCGGGGAACACATCTATCTGGACTATACGGGCGGCGGCCTGTACGCCCAATCTCAGATCAACCTGCACCAGGAATTGCTGCGCTCCAGCGTGCTTGGCAATCCACACTCCTCGAATCCCGCTTCACAGGCAGCCACGCTTCTCGTGGAAGAGACGCGAGCCTATGTGCTCAAGTTCTTTCATGCGGACCCGGACGAATATGAAGTGATCTTTGCGCCAAATGCCAGCGGAGCGCTGAAATTGGTCGGCGAATCATATCCATTTGGCCCAGGCACGCGCTATCTACTGACGTTTGACAATCACAACTCCGTTAACGGGATCCGCGAGTTCGCGCATGCGCGCGGCGCACAGGTCACCTACATTCCGATCGGCTTGCCCGATATGCGCGTGGACGATGCCACTCTGGACGAGTACTTTGCACGCGCCCGCGACGGCGGACCCAACCTGTTCGCGTACCCGGCGCAGTCGAATTTCTCCTCCGTTCAGCACCCGCTGGAATGGATCGGACGGGCCCAGCGGGCCGGCTGGGATGTGCTGCTGGATGCTGCGGCCTTTGTTCCAACGAATTTCCTCGACCTCAGCCAGGTCAAGCCCGATTTTGTGCCAGTCTCATTCTATAAGATGTTCGGCTATCCCACCGGGATCGGCGCGCTGATCGCTCGCAAGCATGCTCTGGCAAGACTGCATCGCCCCTGGTTCGCCGGCGGGACGATCACGGTGGCCTCGGTCCAGGGAGACAAATACTATCTGGCTCAAGGGCACACCGCGTTCGAGGACGGCACACTGGACTATCTGAATATCCCGGCTATCAAGATCGGACTGAAGCATCTGGAAACCATCGGATACCCCACCATCCACGAACGCGTCCGCTGCCTCACCGGCTGGCTGCTCGAGCAACTCATGGCGATGCGGCACAGCCCGGGCATGCCGCTTGTCCGATTGTACGGGCCCGCCACGATCGAGAGACGCGGCGGCGCGGTGGCCCTCAACTTCCTCGACAAGGACGGCAGCTCCATTGACCACCGGGTGGTCGAAAGCGAGGCCGCCAAGGTCAACATTTCCCTGCGGACCGGCTGTTTCTGCAACCCCGGCGCAGGCGAGATTGCGCTGGGTATCTCACGCGTCGAGCTCGATGTGTGCTTCACCCAGCCCGGTCACGAAGACCGCCTTTCGCTGGACGACTTCCGTCGCTGTATTGATGGCAAGAGCAGCGGAGCGGTGCGCATTTCGATTGGACTAATGACGAATTTCAGCGACGTGCAGGCTTTCCTGGGCTTTGCGCGAGGTTTGTTGGACCGCGAGATCTCCTCGCTCCAGCGGACTGGCACCGTAGTGGCCGCGGACGGAGCATGACCGGCACGGCCCGTGCTCAGATCGCGCCTGGTATGACTGTGCTGATCGTCATGAAGCAGGACCAGCCCACCGGCAAGTTGACAAAGGGCATCGTCAGAGACATCCTCACTAAGTCTCCCACTCATCCCCACGGCATCAAAGTCCGTTTGCAGAGCGGCGAAGTGGGACGCGTGCAGCAAGTACTGGATGGGCCGGCCGAAGCTTGATGCGCACGGTAGGGCCACAGGATTGCCCGTGGGTCGCTGTTATTTCATCGTCTGCAATCCAGGTCGCATCCCCATTCACATCGATTGTGCGCTGACAATCTGGCCTATCCCGTGGATTCACAACCTTTCCGCTTCCGCTGGCGTACACTCGTTACGTGTGCCCAGGAAGAACGCCGGGTGCGCTGTCCTTGGGTTCACGTCAGAATTCCTGTGCTCCGTGGGGGAATGACGCAGCGCCATCATGTCGCGTGAGGACTAGCCATGGGCTTTGTGGATGAAATCAAGAAGGAACTTCAACCAACACTACTTCTATCCAGCCTGACCGTGGGCTTGCTGGCTGGCCTGCTCATCATCAGCCTGGAGATCTCGCTCGCCGCGCTCATTTTTTCCGGCAGCCTGAGACAATTTCTAGCGGGCGGCATTGGCCTGCTGTTGTTCGGCGCGCTGGTGATGGGCGCGGTGGTGGCATTCACCAGCTCCTTCCCGGGGATAATCACATTGCCGCAGGATGCTCCCGCTGCCATTCTGGCTGTTGTCAGCGCCGCGATTGCATTCACCATGCGGGCCGCTCCGCCTCAGGCTCTGTACGCGACTGTCCTGGCCGCCATCGCGCTGACGTCCCTGCTCATGGCCCTCGTCCTTCTGCTATTGGGCCACTTTCGCGCCAGTGGCTTCGTGCGATACATTCCGTATCCGGTAGTTGGCGGATTCCTGGCTGGCACCGGCTGGCTCATAGCCAAAGGCGGGCTCGGTGTGATGCTGGACATGCCGCTGACCCTCGCCAACCTGCCTCGACTGCTTGCCCCTGAGCAGCTCATCACCTGGATGCCCGGCGTGATATTCGGAGTGGCATTGCTGTTCATCTTGCGCCGCAATAGTCACTTTCTGATTACCCCCGGCGCTTTGATCCTGACGACGGCGCTCTTCTATGCGTTTTTGTTCATTGCTCGGGTCCCCGTCGCTGAGGCCTCCGCCCGAGGCTGGCTGCTGGGTCCGTTTCCGTCAGGCGGTTTCTTTCAACCCCTGACGCCCGCCATCCTGCCGCAGGTGGACTGGTCCGCGATACTGGGTCAGGCCGGCAATATCGCCACCATCCTCGTCCTCAGTGTGGTCGCGCTGCTGCTTAACGCCAGCGCTCTGGAGGTCACAGTCCGGCAGGACATAGACCTTGACCGTGAGCTGATGACGGCCGGGTTGGCAAACCTCGCTGGCGGGCTCGGCGGCAGCGCAGTCGGATATCCTGCGCTCTCCTTGTCCGCCTTGGCTTATCGGCTGGGTGCCCGCAGCCGCCTGGTCAATCTGATTGCCGGCCTCGTATGTGGGGCCGTGCTCTTCTTCGGCGCCTCGCTGGTTTCGTACATCCCGAAAGTAGTGCTGGCCGGCATGCTTGTGTATCTGGGTCTCTCGTTCCTGGCAGAATGGCTGATCGACGCGCGCCGGACGCTGCCTGTTGTCGATTACGTGTTGGTCTGGTCCATTCTGGTCATCATCGCGGCCTTCGGGTTTCTTCAGGGCATCGCCGCAGGTGTGCTCATCTCCGCGATCATTTTTGTTATCACCTACAGCCGCGTCCATGCGATTCGCAACATTCTGAACGGCAGGGTCTTTCACAGCAACGTGGACCGGCCCAAGCTGCACCGAGATCTGCTGATGCAGCACGGCGCTGAGATCTACATCCTGCGGCTGCAGGGTTTCATCTTTTTCGGTACCATCCAGGCCATTCTCAGCCAGATCCGGGCCCGTCTCAGCGACAAAAACGAGCCCAGGCTTGGGTTCATTGTGCTCGATTTTCAGCGGGTCACGCAGTTGGACTCATCTGCGGTATTCGGGATCACACGGCTCAAACAGCTAACCGAAGCCAATGGCGTGTGGATGGTGTGGACGCAGGTCTCGCCCGATATTCACCGTCGGCTGCAGCACGGCGGCCTGGTCGACGGCGCCGACGACTCATTCATCATCCTGCCAACGCTCGACTACGGGGTCGAATGGTGCGAGAACAAGATTCTTGCCAAGCATGGAAATGCCAATCTGACCGGATTCATCGAGCGCATCGATGGACAGCTCAAGCAGGCTTTCCCCGGGCTTCAAGCAGTGGATCGCCTGATGAAATATCTCGAAAGGACATCGTTTGCACAAGGCGAGTACTTGATGCGCCAGGGTGACGCGCCCACGGATATGTATTTCATTGAGTCGGGGATGGTCAGCGCACAGCTGGAGTCCCCTGACGGGCAGTTTCTCCGGCTGCAGAGCATGCGCGGCGGCACAACTGTCGGTGAAATGGGCCTGTACACGGGCGTCTCGCGCACGGCTTCGGTTGTAGCCGCGCGGCCGACCGCGGCCTATCGCCTGTCCGCAGAGGCGCTCAAGATCATGCGCGAACAAGATCCCGAGGTTGCTGCCGTGCTGCATGAGTGGGTTGCGCGGCTGCTGGCCGAACGACTGGCCGCCAACAACGAAACTATCCGCGCCCTGATGGAGTGATTAGCCGATCACCTATTCCCCCGCGGATTCTGAAACACGCCCCTCTTTTTCTTGCCTCCGGTTGTTCCGGGTTGGGGCACACGGATCAACATCACCGTGATGTTATCGTACCCGCCGCGCTCGTTGGCTTGAGCCGCAAGATCCTCTGCGACCGACTTCAAGGCTTTCCCCGAAGTGATCAGGCGCAGTATTTCATCGTCCCAGACCAGATCCGTCAAGCCATCGGTGCACAATAGCAGGACGTCGCCGGGCTTCAGATCCATGCCTTGGTTGTCCCTGGTCTGCTGGTCGTCCTCGTCGGCATTCAGATTCTGGTGGAAGTCCACATCCGGCAATTCGATAGATCCAAGATGGCGGCGGAGGACATGCACGTTCGGATGGTCACGCGCCTGATCGGGTGTGATGATGCCCTGCTCCAACGCCTCTTGGACCCAGGTATGGTCCACCGTGATTCGGTGGATCGTCCCTGCCCGGACCAGGTAGATACGCGAGTCGCCGACGTGCGCCGTGTAGAGTTCATCGCCCGCAACCCATGCGCAGGCGCAGGTGGCGCCCATGCCGGCCTGGTCCGCATGGCTGGCGGACCGTGAGGCAATTGCCTGACTGGCAGAGTGGATGGCTGCCTCCATGATCTCCAGCGGGCGCCGTCCGTCGCTCTCCGATACCTTTTCAATGATGTAGTTGACGGCCAGTTCGGCTGCCACTTCGCCCGCCCGATGTCCGCCGATGCCGTCCGATATCACCGCAAACAGGATCGGCTGCTGCGCCTCACCCGCATAGGCGGCGGTCGCATACCGATCTTCGTTCTTCTTGCCGGACAATCCCGCATGACTAAACGCCGCGACGCTGAGATGGCTGCGTTTCGTTCGGATCATGCTTTGGGATCCTCTTTGTCGACTCTCGGTTGGACCACGGGGGGAGGTTGTCTCAGTTCAAAACGGAAAACGAGCTGGCCAAAGTGCAGCACGTCGCCGTGTTGCAGGAGACGCGGGGCCTGCCCGACCGGCTCGAAATTGACCCATGTCCCCGCAACTGTGCCTGCATCGACGATGTAGTAGTCTCCGGCCTCGTTCTGAGAAATACGCGCGTGGCGCGCCGCGAGCGATGGGTCATCCATCACATAGCTCGACTGCACGGGATCGGTCCCAAAGGTAATCTCTCGTCCCGCCAGCGGGATCGTGGAACCCGGCGCTGGCTTAAGGGTCTGGCCGGGCGCGGCCAGCGGATCGGCCTGCATGCGCCGCAAAAAAGCAGCAGCTTCCGCCGGCTTCGCATTCGCGCCCGTTGCTCCCGCTCGCGGGCGCTTGCCCGTCTTCTGCCTCACCACCGCGGTCGCATCCTTACTGGCCGAGATCGGCTGAGTCAGCGGATCTGCCAGGACCTCGCGCGTGGCGCGCCGGCGCGCGAACAGCGCCCGGAAGCGCGACATGAAGAGCACGAGCAGCAGGATCAGCCCCGCCAGCCCGACCGCGCCCGCCGTAATGTCCTGTTGGTAGCGGGCAAAGATTGCCGACAGGCCCTGTGGCACGTGGATCACCGTGACCGTGACCGGGATCTCCATGCTGGACTTGCTCAGGTTGAATGCATCCACCGCCTCGACAGAGATCTTATGTTCACCGGTCTCGTTGTAGCTGCTCAGATCCCATGTGAACGAGTCGAAGGGTGGGGCTTTGTCGTCAGCCACGACGTTCCCATCCACATACAGCGTCGTCCGCACCAGCGATCGCGTGTGGCCATCCGGGAACTCCACGATGATGCTGATCTGCTGCGTCGTCGGAAGCAGGATTTTCGTATTGTACGGATCGTCGGCAGGCGGGCCGCGCACGATCTGCAATGGCGGCGATACCAGGATCGCGTTGGGTGGCTGCAAGTCAACCGTGAAGGTCTGTTCGCCTGACTTGACGGTACCGGCCTGACCCTGAACCACTACGTTGAACGCATGCGAACCGCCGGTTCTTGCCGGGGATTCGTATTTCAGTGCATACAGGCGCCGCAAAGGTGCAAAGTAGGAATCGAGGTCCGGGGAGGGCTGCGTGTCGCTTGCGGAGAAGTACGCGCCTTGGGTTCCCGTCGCCAGCGTGTTGAAAGAAGCCGCGCTGGGAGAGGCGGTGTACAGCCCTGTATCGACGAACCACACGAAGACCCGCACCCGATCGCGCTTGGCAAGATCGATCAGCGGTTGCAGCATCGCGTCGAGGTTGGAGTCATCCATGTGCGGCGTGATGAACAGCACGGCGCGTTTCATCCCCACGCGCGGCGCCTGGACGGCCACCGTCTCGATCGCGATCTGCAGTGACAGCAGGTTGGGAGTGGTCGCGTGAAAATCGGTCGGGAAAGCGCCCAGACTGACCAGCCAATCCCTGGCGCTGGCATGCGCGATGACCGGCCCCGAGATGCTGACTAGGCTCATGTCATCCGGCGTGTCCGCAGGAAGCGCCTTCGCCCACATGCTCAGCGCCTGTGCAATTCCCTCAAAGGGCGTGGCACCGCGCTTGTCATGGATCCCAAATCCGGGACTGGGATTGATCGCCACCGCTAACTGCAGCGGCACGACCATCTCGGTCAGCGCCTGCACCTGGGCCGGCTGGCCGTCTTCCAAGACAGTTACCTGCTGGGGCTTGAGGCCGCTGACGAAGCGGCCGGAGACGTCGAAGGCATCCATGAATGTGGAGATCGTGGGGAAGCCGGATGGGTCGGCTGGATAGAGGTCCACCTCCGCCTGCGTCGCAGCCTGAGCATGAACCACGTAGCAATTGCCGGGCACCTGCAACTTGGAGAGCGCGCTGCAGCCCGCCGAGTGACCGCTCGGCAGGGCCCCGGCGAGGAACATGCCGAGACCCATCAGCACGGTGAGGAGTTTACGCATGCGAGGGTAGGGCTTCCGAAACCTGACCGACTCCGTTGGGTCTCGTCAGACGCAGATACGTCAGCGTCCAGACGGACTCAAGATACGCGGTCAGGATTCCGTTGGCCACCAGCAGAATCGGGAGGTAAACCGCTAGAGACAACACACCGACTATCGATAGCGGGACGGAGAAGGTGCCTCCCGTGGCGAAAGCCACCATCGCGGTCGGGATGGCGACGATCAGAATGGGTAGGGCGATCACGAGCCCCACGACGAACCCGAGGAAGACTGTGATCAGCCAGATGACCAGCATCGGCCCCACGTTTTTCTTGAGAACGTCCCAGCCGCGGCGAACCCCGTCCATCAGCCCCAGGTCTTCGATCACCATCGCCGAGTCAGCCTGACGGACAACCAGGCCTACGATCCACACCAGCGGGACCAGGACGCAAATGAGCGGGATCATGCATAGGAATGCCACTCCGAAAGTCACGATGCCCAATCCGATGAGCGGCAGGAAAATGACCAGGATTGCCACCAGAAATACCAGCCCGACCAGGAACGACAGCCCGAACACGCGCCAGAAGAAGGGCATGCTCTCACGGAAAATCTGACCAAACGCCAGCCTCTCAGCTCCGCCGTCGGCCGCAAACGTGCCCCGGATCAAACCAATCCGGCCGATGGTCCCAAGGAAGATGCTGAGGACGATCAACACCAGGACCACAAGCACAAAGATGGCCACCACCCACAGATGGTTGCCGATCCAGTCACTAATGCTCGCCATGATCTGCTGGTACTGCTGCAAGGCGGACTCCGGACCAAAAGGCGGTTGGCCCGATCCACCGCCTCCGCCTCCAGCGCCTCCGCCCCCGCCCCCGCCTCCGCCGCCACCGCGGGCGCATCCGGCTAATATGCCGAATATCCACAGCACTTTGTGTTTCCAGATAATATGCCAGGCGCGGCCAAGGACTTCTGCAAAATCCATGCTTCCTCGATTCACTCCCACTCGATCGTTGCAGGCGGCTTGCTTGTAATATCATACACGACCCGATTGATTCCGTCCACCTCGTTGACGATTCGGTTGGCTACGCGGGCCAAAAGATCCTCGGGCAAGCGCGCCCAGTCTGCGGTCATGAAATCCTCGGTGGTCACGGCGCGCAGGGCCGCGGTCTCCTGGTACGTGCGCTGGTCGCCCATCACCCCCACTGAGCGGACGGGCAACAACACCACAAATGCCTGCGATAGCATAAGTTTCTCAGGTTGCAGCGCGTCTGTCGGCGCTGCAGACCTCGACGCCGCGGCGTCACCGATTGCACGTTTGCTGATCAAGTCCGCCTTGGACAATTCATCCTGGAAGATCGCATCCGCGGCCCGCAACCGATGCAGGCGTTCGGCGGTGACTTCTCCCAGGCATCTGACGCTGAGACCCGGCCCGGGGAAGGGCTGCCGCCAGACCATTGCCTCCGGAAGCCCCAGAGCCTCTCCTACCGCCCGCACCTCGTCCTTGAACAGGTAGCGCAGCGGCTCAACCAGCTCAAATTTCATATCCTCCGGCAGGCCGCCCACATTATGGTGCGTCTTGATGCGTTCGGCTTTGTTGCGGTCCGGCGCCGACGATTCAACCACGTCGGGATATATCG
>JBGPAT010000048.1:0-12618 GCA_041480885.1 Anaerolineae bacterium | reverse complement strand
CTGGAGTCCGAAGTCGCCAAAAAGGTTGAGGCCCGGGACGCTGTGCATATCCTCGCCCGCTTTGTAGACCTCGTACACGGGAAGGCCCCAGGCGCCCACCGCAATGGTGGCAGAGGAGGCGAATGCAAGGCTCGCGCCAAGGCGGTAACGGGCGCGTACAAGCTCCCACGCCAAGCTGCCTTGAAGCTGGCGGATCGCGTAAGTCGGGCTGCCGGGTCCCATGAATATTAGATTGGCACGCGTGAGGGGCATCAGGATATCGGGATCATCCGGGCTGAAAACTGTGCCGCGCCGCCGGGCAGGAACGACATCGACCTCCGGCGTGTAGTTTTGGAGCCGAGCCCTCATAAATTCGGCCACACGGCCCGCGACGCGGTCGGAGTTCAGCTCAAAACCCGCGGGTGTCTCCAGTACTGCGATCCGCAGCGGTTGGGGCAGTGCTCGCGCCAGGTTCTCAAAAACAGTGCCGCCCGCACGTGAGGTTTCACCGGAACCAAGGAAGGCAATCCTGCCGAAGGTCATGTCACTTTTCTGAGGCAGCATTCAACTGGTCTATTACATCCAGCAGGATCTTGTTAGTCGGGATATCGGACATGGACGCAGCAAAATGCGCGTAGCGGATCGTACCGCTGCGATCGATCACGATGACAAGCGGCATGCGACCTAGTTTGAAAATATTGACTTCCTGTTTGTAACGTTCGGCGACTTTGCGGCCCGGGTCGGGCATGCCGATGAATGGCAGTCTCTGGGCGCGCCAGTACCGCGCAAAAGCGTCCCTGGCATCTGGTCCCACGGCAAGGACCTCGGCACCACGAATCTTGAATTGTTCATAGTCGTCCCGGAGACGCGCCAACTGCGCACGGCAGAAGGGTCAGAGGAATCCCCGTAAGAAGGCAAGTACGACCGGCTGACCACGAAAATCCGCGAGGTGGATGGTCCGATCGAGGGTATCGGTGAGGACAAAGTCGGGAGCGGGTTCTCCACGATGCAGGAGGTCACCCACCGTTGCTTAACTCCCGCGCCTTTGCCCAGATGCGGCCAAACATCGCAGTAGTGAGTTTTCCCGTTAGCGTGTTTTGTTGGCTGGGATGATAGGAACATAGGAGCCATGGAGGAATCCCGCCCGATACCGCGTTCAATCTGTACAAAGCTCCGTGTCCAAATTGGAAGTCTCGCATGCGAGCCTGAAATACCCGCAGGACCCTTTCAAAGGCCACCCGCCCCAGGCACACAATGACCCTCGGCTTGATCAGGTCAAACTCATACTCCAAGTAGGGCTGGCAGTTGGCTAGTTCTTCCTGCGTCGGCTTATTGGCCGGCGGAGCACACCGTACGGAGGCGGTCAGGTAGAGATCGCTCAGCGTCATGCCGTCATCGCGACTGATCGCATGCGGCTGGCTTGCGTAACCTGCACGGTACAGCGCCGGATAGAGGAACTTGCCGGAACCATCGCCTGTGAATTGCCTGCCGGTGCGGTTGGAGCCGTGCGCTCCGGGCGCCAGCCCAACCGCCACAACGCGAGCGCGGGGGTCGCCAAATCCAGGAACAGGCTTACCCCAATATTGCCAATCCTGGAAGGCTCTCCGCTTCCTGCGGGCTACATCTTCGCGCCAAGCGACCAACCGCGGGCACTTGCGACAGGCAACGATCTTCCGGTTGAGAGATGGCAAGTCCACGCCGCCATTCTACTTTGAATTTGCATCGATTTGCGTTAAACTGACTATACGCGAGGAGCTGCCATGAAACCGTTTCGGAAGAATGTTGCAATCGCCATCGATGGGGGCGGGATTCGCGGCGTCATTGTGACGCAAGCGCTGAGCAACCTGGAGGCAAGTCTGGGCCAGCCGCTGCGAGAGATCGCTCGGCTCTACGCGGGCACTTCGACCGGCTCTATCATTTCGGCCAGCCTGGCCTCGGGCCTCTCGGCAGCCAGGATCCACGAGCTCTATCTCAGCCTCGGTCAAAGCATTTTTCGCCAGAGCTGGCGCACTCTGTTTTTCCCGTTGACCCAGTATCGTTATCCGCTGGAGCCTCTCGAAAAGGCATTGCATGAGAATTTGGGCGATATCCGGATGAGGGACCTCTGGAAGGATCTGTCCCTCAAGGATATCGTCATTACAGCATTCGACTTACTTGCCAACGAAACGTGTTTTATCAAGCCGTGGAAACTACAGTATCAGGATTGGCCGGTGGTGAAGGCCGTGCTTGCTTCCAGCAGCGTACCCACCTATTTCCCCCCGGTGGATGGACGGTATGTGGACGGCGGGATTGGTTCCTACTCCAATCCGTGCTACATTGCCGCCTATGAACTCAGTTTTTGCCTGGGGTGGAAGCCGGAGGAGACCACACTCATCAGCCTCGGCACGGGACGGAGCCCGACTGCGGTCAAACCGGGACAGCCTCAGCGTTTCCAGGCCTGGGACTGGCTTGATCCCATCCTGGATGCGTTCCTTTCCTCGGCGAGCGACCAGCAGGTCAGACTGGTGGATACGTTCTTCAAGAAACTTGACTTTCGGCGATTTCAGGTAGATATGAGTGATCCGTTGCCGATGGATGATCCCAGCTGCATTCCACAACTCTTAGAGTATGGCACGCAAATGGGCAACATGATCCTCGAGGATAGGACCGACGCAGCTGCCAAGATCAGGCCCGCAAAAGCGCGGCGCCAGCTGAGTTAGTCCAAGCTCCCGCGACATCCGTCGGCTATCAACCGGGATGGTTGCAACGGTTGGTCAGCCCAAAACAATCGCTCAGTGAGGCCGTCGGGCGTTGCTACGCGCGCAGCAAGCGGGGAAACCTTACGCGGGCAGGCTTGCCTTCGTAGCGTGCGGCGAGTGCGGTCGGGGAACGAGCCAGGTCCTGGTGAGGTTCCCCGTTGCTTCTTGGGTGCGCGCCTTCCCGTGCGTGACCTCGCAGGATAGATCCCACGGCCGGCAGAAACTCCACAGGCGAATGCATCGTCGATGGCCGGAGATCATCTGCCCCACCCAATGCCAGACTGCAAAGTGCTTGCACCCAGCGTCGCGCGCCACTCGCTCGTTAGAGAATCAACATCGCATCTCCGAACGAATAGAATCGATAAGCCTCCCGCTTGGCGGATTCGTACGTCTCCAGTATTCGCTCGCGCCCTGCAAAGGCAGAGACCAGCATCAACAACGTCGATTTCGGCAGGTGGAAATTCGTGATTATGGCGTCCACGAGACCAAAGTGAAAACCGGGCAGAATATAGAGATCGGTGTTGCCCGAATAGGGGGCAATCTTCGGGAAACGCCCGAGAATCGAATAACGACTTGCAGATTCCAGGGTCCGCACCGAAGTCGTTCCGACTGCAATGATGCGGCCTCCTCTCGCCCGCGCTTTATTGATGAGCGTGGCCGTTGCCAGCGGCAATTCACACCACTCCGAGTGTATCTTGTGCCGCAGCGCGTCCTCTTCAGTCACGGGCGCGAATGTATCCAGGCCGATATGCAGAGTGACGTAGGCAAGACCCACGCCTTGAGTGGTCAGCCGTCCCAACAGGCCAGGGGTGAAATGCAGCCCAGCGGTTGGAGCCGCGGCGGAGCCGGGTTCGCGGGAGTAGACCGTTTGATAGCGCTCAGGGTCCTTCAATGTCGTATGGATATAGGGAGGCAACGGGACATTGCCTATCCTTGGAAAGAATGGCTCGATCGGTTCGCCAAACCGTACGGTTCGCTCTGCGCCTGGCGACTCGCTGAGAACCTCGGCTGCCGGTCCGTCCTCGATGCGGAGGCGCGTTCCTGGCGACAAGCCCTTGCCCCCTACCAGCGTCTCCCAAGTCCGCTCGTCTCGGCGGCGTAGCAGCAGCAGCTCAACGCGCCCGCCGGACGCCTTCCGCGCAAAGATCCGTGCAGGAATCACGCGCGTTTGGTTCAGCACGAGTAGATCGCCCTTCCGGAGATAGTCGCCGACATCACTAAAGATTCTGTGTTCCAGGGTCCTGGCATCGCGCTGAAGGACGAGGAGGCGCGATGAATCGCGCGGCTCCGCCGGGGTCTGAGCAATGAAAGATTGTGGGAGCTCATAGTCAAAATCGGACGTTTTCATCACGATCAATCGGCTAACGGATCCCAGGTTTCTCAGTCCGTTTGGGCGCGACGAACTTGATTTCGCGGATATACCCGCGGCCCGGCTGAGGTATCTGCATTTGGACGTCCATCTTCTGAACTAGCAAAGCGTTCGGCGCAAATCAAGGGACGAACGCGCGGAGAGACGGCTATGCTGCCGGCAGCTCCACCCAAGCCAACTCCCTACTACTTGCGGAGGAGTCGGACGATCAGATTGAGGACCAGTGTCAGGATCACGGAAACTGTGACCGAGGTCACAACGGGCAAGTAGAACGAACCGCCCTCCCACTCAACATGGATATCCCCTGGCAAATGCCCGAGCGGCAAACCAAGTCTTGCGGCCAGCAAGAATCCACCGCCCACTACAATCAGGACAATTCCTCCAATGATCAGATACCGAGCAAAGTCCTCCATGGGTCGTTTTTTGGGGTCACCGATCGCCAGGGCCTAGTCTTTTCTAGATTAAGCGGGCCTGTCCGGCTTGCTGATATGGCACACGCAGATGGCCATACGCGGATTCGGTTGCGACGCGGCCTTGCGGAGTGCGTTCGAGAAATCCAAGCTGCAGTAAATAGGGTTCCACCACGTCCATGATCGTATCTTGTTCTTCGCTGATCGACGCGGCAATTGTGGAAAGGCCCACCGGCCCGCCGCCGTGTTTTTCAATAATCATCCTGAGCACGCGGCGGTCCAGTTCATCGAGTCCCAATGCATCGACCTGCAGCAGGTCCAGCGCTTTTTGTGCAATCTCCGACGTGATCGTCCCATCGCCCCTAACCTGTGCGTAGTCCCGCACTCGTCGCAGCAGGCGCAGACCGACCCGGGGCGTGCCACGGGCGCGGCGCCCGATCTCTTCAATGCCAGTTGGATCAACACGGACCTCCAGTAATCGCGCGGCTCTCCTGACGACGGCCTGCATCGCTGTCAAATCATAATAGTCGAGGCGATAGACCGCGCCAAAACGGGCACGCAGGGGGGAAGTCACCAGGGCGAGTCGGGTCGTGGCGGCGACTATTGTAAAGCGCGGCAACTTAAGTCGAATCGAACGCGCGGACGGGCCCTTACCGATCACGATGTCCAGCGCAAAGTCCTCCATGGCCGGATACAGCACTTCCTCGACCACCCGCCCAAGGCGGTGAACTTCGTCAATGAAAAGCACGTCCCCAGCCCGCAGGTTGGTCAGAATTGCGGCCAAGTCCCCGGCACGCTCGATAGCAGGCCCAGAAGTCACTTTGATGTTGACGTTCATCTCGTTGGCCACTACATGGGCGAAAGTCGTCTTGCCGAGGCCCGGGGGCCCATAGAACAGAATGTGATCCAAGGCCTCAGCGCGCTGGCGAGCAGCCGCCATGAGGATGTCCAGATTCGCCTTGACCTGATCCTGCCCTATGAGGTCGGCCAGTTTCTGTGGACGAAGTGCGTTATCCACGCGATCATCCGGCCCAGCACCCGGATCGAATTGCCTGCGACGAGTGTCTGCCACCGCGTGATTATAACCCGCTGAAATGCCAGCCCGCGCGTTGTCAGATCCATGGAATGCGACTATAATTCCGGCTGCAAATCGGGGCGTGGCGCAGTCCGGCTAGCGCGCTTGCATGGGGTGCAAGAGGTCGGAGGTTCAAATCCTCTCGCCCCGACTCGTTCGATACAATGCGGGAGAACGGCGTCTCCTGAGAAACAGCTGTACCGAAGGCGGGAGGCTGACGCTCAGGCAAACAGGACCACAGGCGGCCTAGTGCCGACCAGCCGACTCCAAGGGCTCTCAGGGCCTTTGGAGTCTCTTGTTGCAAAGCCCATGGTCGAAAAGAGTGCTCCAGGTGCTGCAACCAACCACGGTGCGATCATCAGTATCGTATTGGCGGTACTGACAATCCTCTCGTTGTGCATCGCCATTGCTCCGATTCCTCTTACGGGTTTTGTCTGCTTCCCTGCGGCAGCTGTGTTGGGCGGCCTTGCGTTCGCGACAGGAATCGCGTCGGTGCGCCAAATCCGGTCCAGTAGAGAAAAGGGCCGCACGATGGCATTGGTCGCCACGGGAATCGGCGCCCTCGCAGCAACCGGAGCCGTGTGCATGATGACTTTGGGAGTCCTGATGTTTTCCAAGATTGTTGACTTACTTCACCAGCTCGCGCACTAGACATGTGCTCAGAAGCCTCGCACTTGTCAATCGCACGGCCCTCGATTATGCTTGATTGCGGGAGTGGTTGAGTCCCGGCGGGCTTCCTGGTCTTCAAAACCTGTGGCGGGTCGCGTTGCGGGCCGCGATGGGTTCGACTCCCATCCACTCCCGCTTTTGCGACAGCCCGTATTTGAGTCGTTTGATTGAATAATTGTCCTTTAGACATTCCCTTAGGATAGTCTCGCGTGTCCATCTGGCGCCACTGGAAGGCTGGGCGGGCAGCGCAAGGAGAGGTGCAACATGCCCTACCCTGATACTGAGATCCTCAACAGCCTTGTGGCGCGCGTCTTCCGCGCAGAAGACGTAACGCTTGGGGATCCCGCCCGCGGCATGATCGCTCGGTATCGCGGCCGCTTGTTGTCGGAAGATTCTTCAGCGGCATATGATCAGTTGGCCGTGTCTCTGCAAGCGTATGACATAACCCCGCTCTTTCGCGTGGATAAAGGCCAACAGGTGATCTATCTGGTGCCGCGCAAGCCAGATCCCAAACCGGCGCGCGTCTCTGTGAACATCATCCTTTTCATCCTGACGGTGATAAGCGTAATGTATGCCGGTGCCTTGATGGGCCCCGCAAGCGATGGCGGCGGGCAGTCTCAGTCTCTTTTTCAACTTCTGCTTTCGGGCTGGCCGTATGCCGTGAGCTTGATGTCCATTTTGCTGGCGCATGAGTTCGGGCACTATCTGATGAGCCGCCATCACAATACTCAGGCCACGCTGCCCTATTTCATACCGCTTCCTCTCCCCCCTCTTGGCACGATGGGGGCGGCGATCCTTATGCAGGGCACGCCCAAGAACAAGCGTGTTCTGTTCGATATTGGTGTCGCAGGTCCTCTGGCGGGCATTATCGTAGCCATCCCGGTGCTGTTGTATGGGCTTTCCCTCTCGCACCTTGACATCATCAGGCCAACGGGCGGAATGGTGGAAATGGAGGGCAATTCGCTGCTCTATTTGGCAGCGAAATACCTGGCATTCGGGCGACTGCTGCCCGCTCCCGCCAGCCTCGGCAGTGCCTCCCCCTTTGTGTATTGGCTGCGGTATTTCTTCACAGGCCATCCGATCCCGATCGGCGCCACGGATGTATTCATCCACCCAGTAGCCTTTGCAGGCTGGGCTGGCCTTCTGGTCACCGCGTTGAATTTGATCCCGGCCGGCACCCTGGACGGGGGCCACGTAGTGTATTCGTGGTTTGGTGATCGAGCCGCCAAGGCCTATCCTTTCATCCTGCTCGCGTTGCTTGGCCTAGGACTCTTCTGGAACGGGTGGTGGCTGTGGGCGCTGATACTGCTCTGGCTGGGTCGGGTGCATGCAGAACCCCTCGACCAAATAACTCCCCTCGATTCGCCACGGCTGGTGATTGCCGCGCTGGCGATTCTGATATTCATCGTGACGTTTAGTCCGGTACCGTTTTCCGTTTTCACGGGCCTATGAGCGGCTTCCGCGGGCTGGCGGGCATGCACCGCTGCCTGGGCTTTGCTTGCTGCGTCGTGCTAGCGGCCTGCGGACCGGCACCATCCAAGCTTCAAGCCACTCCGGCCCCCAATGCTTCCCCTTCTCCCACGAACACAGTGTCCGCAACGGGCACGAACCTTGGCATAAAGAGTGAAGCGCTGCGCGGCATCGCGATCGAGGTCTGGTATCCCTGGTTCGGAGTGGAGGCCAGCCTTTTTGGATCACAAGTCCAGGAGTTCAATCAGACCAATCCCTGGGGAATCAAAGTCGTTTCGACGGGCCAGAACAACTACACACAGCTTTATGACAATGTCACGGATGCGTTCCCAACGGCAGACCGCCCTCACCTGGTCGTGGCCCTGCCTGAGGACGCGCTCGCATGGGAAAGTGCCGGCTACGTGGTCGATCTGGCGGACTATGTTAGTGACCCTGAGTATGGCCTGAGCGATGCCGAAGCGAATGACATTCCGAACATATTCTGGACTCAGGATGTGGTGGGCGGCAAACGCCTTGGTATCCCGGCAGAACGGTCTGCGCAGCTACTTGTCTATAACAAAACATGGGGGCGCGATCTTGGTTTTGAACTAGCGCCTCAAAGCGCAACCGAGTTCCGCGCCCAAGCCTGCCGCTCACACCTAGAAATGCTGACCGACGCGGACAAAACGAATGATGGCCAGGGCGGCTGGCTTATAGACACCGGCTGGATGACCTCGCTCTCGTGGCTGACGGCATTCGGGGGCGGCATCCTCGAAGGCAGTGGATATCGCTTTTTGACCCCCAAAAACCTGGCTGCTCTCACCTTCGTAAAGCAGCTCTACGACGATGGCTGCTCCTGGACCGCGCAAGCTGGTGCAGACCCGGCGACAGCATTCGCGGAACGCAAGGCTCTCTTTGCGACCGCGAGAGTCGAGCAGCTGTCCGATTTTGCTCGCGCCATGGCATCCGCGAACAACGCGGACGAATGGACGGTCCAAAGCTTTCCGGGCCCTGCCCAACCCGGCTTGGTGATCTACGGTTCCTCATACTTTGTATTGAAATCCACGCAGGAGAAGCAACTCGCTTCGTGGCTCTTCGTGCGCTGGCTGCTGTCGGCCGAAAACCAGAAGAAGTGGGTTGAGGCCACCGGGTTGTTCCCCCTGCGATCCTCGTCCCTCAGTCTGCTTGGCGATTACCAGAAGAGCCACACCCAGTGGTCCGCGGCGGTCACGTTGCTGCCGGTGGGACAGATTCAGCCGCAGTTGGCGTCCTGGCGTCAGGTTCGCGTCATGCTCGGCGATGGCTTTGATGCAATGTACCGATCCAACACGCCTGCCGGCCGCGTGGCGGAAATTCTGGCCATTATGGACTCGACCTCGAGCGATCTCTCGAGGTAGACCAGCCCGTGCAATCTTAAGCGGAGGGCAGCAGAACCTCCTCGGGCCGTGGCACGTGATGTGCATAAGCCGATTTCAGCAGGCAAGATCCTAACGTTGAGCAGTGCCTGGGTGGGATTATCTTTCATGTGGAGTGCGCTGCATCCGATCATCCTGCCAGCACTACTGCTGAATTTCGTCCCGGACTCAAGCAAGAACACGTATTTAGGATTACTTACCTTTCTTGGTTTGCTGATCGCCGTGGTCATTCAGCCATTGTCGGGCGCTGCATCGGACCGCTGGGTCTCCCGTTTCGGCCGGCGGAGACCATTAATCGTCGTCGGCACTTTGCTGGATTTCTTGTTCCTCCTGGTACTTGCATCGAGCGTGAGCCTGGGGTGGCTCTTCGTGGGGTACGCGGGCCTGCAGTTCAGCTCGAACATTGCCCAAGGCCCACTCCAAGGGCTTCTTCGCGATCGCGTACCCGACCAGCAACTGGGCAAAGCCTCGGCTGTCAAGATTCTGTTGGACACTCTTGGCCTGATCCTCGCCGCTGTGCTTGCAGGGCGCCTGCTGACCCAGGAGACGCACAATGTCACGGCGATCATCCTTGTTATCGTGGGCGTACTGGCAGTCAGCGCCGCCGTGACGACATTCTTTACGCCAGAGGAGCCCATGCAGAGCAGTCGTCGCACAGGCTGGCGGGGACTTTCAGAAGAATTCAGGATCGACTTCGGTCATGATCCAGATTATTGGCACCTAGTGGCTGAACGCGCCCTTTTCCTGCTCGGCATCTACGGTCTGCAGATCTTCCTACAATACTATCTGCGCGATGTGTTTCGCGTACCAAATCCGCCTCGTCAGACAGGGGATCTGTTGGCCGCCATCACGGCTTCGGTCGTCGTGCTTGTGCTGGCTGGCGGCTGGCTGACGGATCGGCTCGGTCCGAAGGGAATCCTGTACGTCGCAAGCGGAATCGTGGCCGCGGGTATGCTGTTGATGGTGCCCGCCAGGGACGTGAGAACGTTCACTCCGTTGGCCCTTGCTGTGGGCGCGGGCATCGGTCTTTTCCTGGCCTCCAATTGGGCACTCGCTAACCGGCTCTCACCGCGAGCGGAGGCCGGCAAGTTCCTGGGTCTGACCAACCTGGCCACCGCGGGCGCCGCCGCGTTGGCGAGGCTTCAAGGGCCTGCCATCGATATTCTGAATTCGGCACGGCCTTCAGCCTGGATCGGTTACAAAGGCTTATTCATCTTCGGCGCGGTGTGCATCCTGCTGAGCACCGTGTTTCTGAGTAGGATACGTGTATGCAGCTAACAAGCGATCGACCGGTCGCTAAGGTGGATTGCCGTCGATCGGACCCTCAGGAACCAGAACTCGAGGGGCGCGACTGGCGCAGTCGGCGGCGGGCCAACGCCATCGAGGCAGCTCAGCGCCGCCGGGGTGCGCCGGTGCACGAAGGACGGCGGCCTGGTCGACGACAGCTAGTCTGCAACTTTCCCGCCCGAACCACGTAATATTCCATGGAAGGTTCAAGCGCAGCAGTGAACGACGAAATGGACTGGGTCGTACAAGCCCAAAACGGTAGTGACGAGGCGTTCGCTCGCTTGGTTGAGGCCTATCAGACTCACGTCTATAACATGTGCTATCGAATGCTCGGCGAGCCCGAATCAGCCGAGGACGCGGCGCAAGAGACATTTCTGCGCGCATTCCAGCACCTTCGGCGCTATGACCAGAAGCGGCCGTTCGGTACCTGGCTGCTTGCTATCGCTGCCCATTACTGCATAGACCGCCTGCGCAGGCGCAAATTCTCATCGATATCCATGGATCAGGACGAGGAACACGGCGGGCTCGAATTGCCGGACGCCGATGGGCCCAATCCCGAGATCGAAGTGGTGCACGGCGAGCAGCGTCAGGAGATCCAAGATGCTCTCAGTCGGCTCGAATCGATTGATCGGGCGGCCATCGTGCTCCGATACTGGCATGAGTACTCCGAAGCCGAGATCGCCGAAACTCTCAATCTGACGGTGAGCGCTGTGAAATCACGGCTTCATCGCGCGCGGCGCGCCTTGGCTGGTTTTTGGCAGCACGAAGCGCCGCGGCACAAGCTTGAAAGGAGGCCGCATGAATCACCGGCCTTTTGAAGACTGGTTGTTGGAGGATGAGCATCTTACCGCGCAGCAAGAGCGCGATCTGCAAATGCATCTGCGAGGCTGCACCTCATGCTCCGCGATCGCTGGGGCAAACCTGGCATTGCACTTGGCGCGCCCTGCCATCCCCGCGGATGGCTTCACGGTACGATTCGGCATGCGCCTTGCGGAATGGCGTCGGCAGCAGAGGTGGCGCCAAATCCTTGGCACCATCGTTCTGGTGTTTGGCGGGCTAACATTACTCTATTGGCTGACTGGGTCCGTTCTCCTGACGGCTTTGCGGTCGCCTTCAGGTTGGATCACCGCGGCCGTGGGTTACTTTGTTTTTTTTCTTGCGTCCGCGCATTTGGTTACGGAGGTCAGCATAATATTGCTGGATGCGCTGCAGAACCTCATCCCCCCTGGGGGCTGGTTGGTCCTGTCTCTGGTGTTCGCCGGCTTGGGAGTTGTCTGGACGGTCTCACTTCGGCGCTTCACTCAGCGGTCGGAAGGAGTCTGAACAATGAGAAACTTGGTATACGGCCTCATACTACTGGCACTGTTGCTTCTGCCTGCAGGGCCAGTGTACGCCCTGGATGGCCATTTCGATGGCCGCGTTATCATAGGCCAAGATTTCACCCTCAAGAGTGGAGAGACCGTGGATGGCGATCTGGTAGTGATCGGTGCCGCAGCGCTCATCGAAAGCAACGCGCAAGTTAACGGCGACATCATCGTCATCGGAGGGAGCCTGAAGCTGAACGGACAGGCCGCAGGCAACGCAGTCGTGATCGGCGGGCTGGTTTCAGTGAACGACCACGCGTCCGTAGGGGGCGACGTTGTGACTATTGGAGGATCTCTTCAGCGTGCTGAAGGCGCGCATATTGGCGGCAACGTTGTCACGAACTTGCCTCCTCCGAGAATTCCACTTCTCAATCCTCCGAGCACAGGATCCGCTGGCGCGCCTCCTGAGCCAGCGTACCGATTCAATTTTGGTGTTCTGGGGGCCGTGGTTGGGGTGGTATTTCAAGCACTTGGCCTTGCCGCTTTGGCCATGCTGCTGACAGTCTTTCTCCACCCACAGCTAGATCGTGTGGCACAGGCAGTGGTCACGCAACCTCTTATGTCCGGTAGCATTGGACTGCTAACAGTGTTTGTCGCTCCAATTGCGGTGGTAATCCTAGTCGTGACCCTGATTCTTATCCCGGTCGCGCTGGCCGCGGTCTTCATGCTTGTGCTGGCCGGCCTGTTCGGCGTTGTAGCTTTTGGTATGGAGGTCGGTGACCGCTTTACCAGGGCAATCCACCAGACATGGGAGCCAGTGCTCTCTGCGGGCTTTGGGACGTTCCTGCTGGCGATTGTCGTTGGCACAGTCAATCTTGTCCCATGTGTGGGTTGGCTTGCCTCTGTACTCGTGGGACTCCTGG
>JBGPAT010000047.1:0-12630 GCA_041480885.1 Anaerolineae bacterium | reverse complement strand
ATGGTTAAGAGCGCGCCGGCGCTGGCCGCCATGGCGCCGTTGGGCGCTACATAGACTACAACCGGCACGCTGCTTGCCCGAATGGTTTGGATGATGTTATTCAGGCTCAGCAGGTCTCCCCCCGGAGTGCTCAGCTGGATCACCAAAGCCTCGGCGCCCCGCTGTTCCGCGGTCCGGACGCCCCTTTCAATATACGTCTGCATGGCTGGGGCGATGGCCCCGTCTGCCTGCATGACCAGGATCAACGGCTGCCCGGTCTGAGCCGTGGCCGTCCTGACGCCCACCAGGAGGGTTGCTGCCAGCACCACTAAGATTCCAATGCGCTTCATAAGACCTCAAGAATTATTATACCCCCTTGATATTGCACGCCTGGCGCGTGTGTCGCCGCACGCCGCGCTCCTGGCAGTTCCTCTGTTGAGTCAGGTCCCTAGAATTGCCCTTCGAGATAGGCCCGGGTTCGTTCGTGCTTTGGGTTGTTGAAGACTTCCTTGGCCGGGCCGGCCTCGATGACTTCACCCAAGTACATGTATGCCACGTAGTCACCCAGGCGTTTGGCCTGCCGCAGCGTGTGAGTAACGATAACGATCGTGTAATCCTTGCGAAGGTCCATCAGACGGCTCTCAATATTCTGCGAAGAAAGCGGATCCAGCGCCGAGGTCGGCTCGTCTCCCAAGATGATCTCAGGCTCCACCGCCAGGCCGCGAGCCAGGCACAGGCGTTGTTGCTGTCCGATGGAAAGGCTGGTGGCCGGATCGTGCAGTCGCTTCTGAACCTCGTCCCACAAGCCGGCAATCTCAAGATAGTGCCGCACGGCCGCCTTGTACTCCCTGCGATTCCTCTTCATGTGGTGGATGTGCATGCCATAAGCCACGTTATCGTAGATCGACATCGGCAGCGCCGAAGGCCTCTGCGCGAGTAGTCCGATCCGTTTGCGGACCTCGGTCTCGTCCACATCTCGCGCGTAGATATCCTGGCCATCGATCAGAACCTCGCCGGAAAGGCGTGTGCCATCCGTGAGCTCCAGAAAGCGGTTGAATGTCTTGAGCAGCGTACTCTTGCCGCAGCCCGAGGGGCCCATGATCACCGTAATCTGCCTCTTCGGAATCTCAAGGTTGATGTCCTTCAGCGCTTGCACCTTTCCGTAGAATGCATTCAGGCCGCGGATCTGGATGTGAGCATCCGCGTTCCCGGGGGCCGACCTTTGTGCCTTCTGGGTCGGCGTGTTTAGATCGGAGGGCCGAGCAAGTGCGTCCATGTTCGCTCCGGTCATTTTATGGTGTACCTATTCAGCCGTCCTGAGATCAAACGTGAGCCCAGGCTGATGATTAGGACGATGATCGTGAGGATCAGGGCGGAGGCGTAGCCGCGCTCCTGCACTGCCGGGTACGGGGTCGCCAGCTGGAAAAAAACCGCCAGTGGCAATGAGGCCGTGGGCCGCAGCAGCGAAGTTGGGATGCGGTCCGTGTAGCCGGCGGTGAACAGCACGGAGGCCGCGTCGCCTATGCCGCGACCGAATCCGAGCAGAATGGCGGTGACAATGCCCGGCAGCATTTGACGGGTTACCACGCGCAGCGCGACCTCCAGTTTTGTGGAGCCGAGGGCTAGTGCGGCCTGCTCCAGGTCCAAGGGCATCAGGCGGATCACTTCATCCATGGCGCGTACCATGATTGGCAGCTCGAGCAGGGCCAGCACGATGATCCCGGCGAGCAGCGAGGCCCGCAGTCCGATTGCCAGCATGAGCGTGAATCCAAATGCGCCATACACGATCGATGGTATGCCCCACAGCACATCCAGCGACAGGCGCACGTAGCGGCCCCATTCCGAATCGCCCAGGTAGGTTTCCAGATAGAGAGCCATTGGCAGGCCGACGATCAAGGCCAGCAGCGTCCCGCCTCCCGCCAGGTACAGTGAGCCAATGATCGCGTTGAGCACGCCGCCGGCCTTGCCCATGTAATAGCCGCCCTTCGGTGATTGCGAAATCATGTCCCATGTGAGCGCCGGGAGGCCGCGCACGATAACGGTCCACAAGATGAGACCCAGGCTGCCTGTCACGACGACGAATGAGGCGATCATCAAGCCTTTTGCCACGGCCTCGGCGAGCCGGCTGCGAGTCCACCGCCTCCGGATCATGTCCACCTCCGACCGAGGAGGCGCTGCAGCACCAGTGTCGAAATCACATTGAAGATTAGGATCACTACCAGCAGGACGAGCGCCGCGCCGAGCAGCGCGGCATCATACAGCGGAATCGACATCATGTCCCCGTAGTTGTTGGCGATCAACGCCGGAAGCGGGTACGCCGCATCAAAAACCGAAGTGGGCACCTTCACAACGTTCCCGACGACCATCAGTACGGCAATGGTTTCACCCAGCGCCCGCGAAGCGCCGAGCACGATCCCCGCCACGATGCCCGGCAGGACTTTCGGAATGACCACATTGCGGATGGTCTGCCAGCGGGTCGCACCGACCGCCAAAGAAGCATGCCGGAGATCGTCAGGGACCGTCGAGAAGATCTCGTACAGCACGGAGATGATGAACGGAGCTACCATTACCGCGAGTACAATACCGCCCGCCAGTATTCCAAAGCCCGTCGGCTGGTTGACCGCAAGGATCGGGATCCCTTTCAGCCAGCGCTTCGAAAAGGGCTCCAATGTGTTCTGCACAAAGGGCACGATGGCCAGCAGGCCCCACACGCCATATACCACCGGGGGAATGGCTGCCAGCAAGTCAAGCACGGGCTTGGCCGCTGAACGCATGGCGCTGTGGGCGTATTCCGATAGATATAGCGAGACCAACAGGCAGGGTAGGATTGCCAGCAGCATCGCGACTGCAGTCACCCAGGCGGTACCCGTGATGAATGGCCAGAACCCGAATGATCCTTGCTCCGGCTTCCACACGACCCCGAACACTGTATCCTTCAATGTGTGAGTGCCGATGATTGGCCAGGCCCGGACCACGAGTGCGACCGTGATGATCGCGATCAGGAATACCGGCAGCACCGCAATGATCGAGAACGCGCGCCGGGCGTTCTGATCCTGCTTCAGGCGAACAGCGACAGAAGGCCGGCCTTTGGGCCGGTCTTCTCTTTTGTCCAACCCCTTGATCCCGAATGCTTTCTCTTGATCGCCCATCACTACTTGAGCTTCGCCAGAGACTCCGCCTGCTGCGCCGCGGTCAACTTCACATATCCGGCTTGCTCAAGAGACTGCTGGCCGTCGGTCAATATCCAGTTCAGAAAAGCCAGCACGATGCCCTTGGGTTTGCCCTTGGTTGCCAGGTTTTCAAAGCGGGCGGGCGGCGAGGGGTACGTGCCATCCGCGACCACCTTCACGGCTTCGTCCGTGGTCTGATAGTACTCGTTCGCCTCCACAGTCCCGTTACCGTTGATATCCATCGGAGGCACCACTGCGCCAGGAACAGTCTTGCCAGTGCTCGAATCGAAGACGCTATTCAGGTTGCTGTATCCGATGCCCAGCGGATCCTTCCCCACCGTGTCTACCAGCGCGGGCTCGCCATTGACGCCAATGCCTAGCAGATCGGCTTGCGCTTTTCCACCTGAGAACAGTGCCCACTGATCCGCGGCGCCGCATGAATCCGAACGCGTATAGACATGGATTTCATCCGTCGCTTCGGGCTTTCCGATGACCTGGCCCCACGTCTTGATCTCGCCGGTGACGAAGATCTTCTTGAACGTTTCCTGACTCATGCCCTTGGCGGTGAGTTCCGCCAGCATTGGATTCTTGGCGCTCACGATGGGGAACACGGCGTCTTTTGCCACGGCTATCCAGAATGCGCCTTGCGCCTCTTCTGCCGGCTTGATCGTGCGGGAGATCATGCCGATGTCAACCGCGCCCGCCAGCGTATCCGTCATGCCCTTGCCGGCGCCGCCGCCCTGAACGTCGAATTGAACCGCCGGATGAAGTTTGGTGAACTCATCCGCCCAGACCGTCATCATCGGGTAGAGGGCAAACGCCCCCGAGACCGTGATCGTTCCGTTGAGCTGATCGGTGCCCGCGGCGGGTGCCTGCCCTTGTGGTGACACCGCCGCACCACCACACGCGCTCAGCAAGAGTGAGAAGGCGATCGATATGGAAAACAAAAGGGAAGTCTTCGTCCACATGGTTATCTCCTGGTTGTCTGCGAAGATGCTCGCACTTCAATTGTCAATCGTTGGCGGGAATGGCCATAATCGGTCATGCTATCTGTTCCAGCGCACGGACCATAAGTCCTGTGGATCCCGCAAAGTAGTGTCCGTACGAAAGATGACGGCCGCGGCAATCGGCTCTCGCATATCTACTACTTGCTGACTGGAAACTTGTCGACTTTGCGGACGCGACGCGCCACGTCTGCGAGTGATGTTCCATCCAGCAGGTTCGCGATCGCATTGCGGACATCCCCCATCACCAGGCGCAGGCCACACGTCTCCTCGTTCGGGCAGCCGCATGGTTCGTAAGCCATCTGGCTCACACACTTGACCGGTGCCAGCGGGCCGTCGAGTATGCGGACGATCTGCCCGAGGCTGATCTCGGTGGGGGGCTTCGCGAGGTGATATCCACCGCCAACCCCCATCTTGCTGTGCAGGAGGCCGGCATTCTTCAAGGACAGCAAGATCTGCTCCAGGAATTTCGCCGGTATCTGCTCGCGCTCGGCAATATCGCGGATTTGCACGACCGGCGGACGCCCGTCGGGACCCGGGGTTGCCAGCGCCATCATTGCCCGTAGACCGTATTCACCGCGTTTCGAGAGTCGCATTGGCTCGTAAGTCTATTGAACTGATAGACTATCTTCCGCTACTGTAATTCAGCGGCTGAATTTTGTCAAGATCCATCTTGGCGCTTAGCGACTTGGGCACCGCGCAACGCCGGCGCCACTCTGTGCTGTTCAAGATTCTCGCAGCAAGGGCGCACCGATCAGGGCTCTGATCGGGCCAACAATCCGAACGGTGAGCTTGTTCCAATCTGGCAGCCTCTAGTGACCAGCGCGTCGGCCTTGCTGGCCATCGTCAGGTGCAATTGCCGGAGGTGTTGCCGAAGCCTCTTCTGCGAGTCTCCGCCGGCTTTGCTACGGGCAGCGTGAAGCACCTCCATTGCCTGATCCGAGAAAGAATACTGTGGACGACCTGTTCAGGGCGCTGACGCCTCTTCAAATGACCTTACTTGACCGGAATGTTGGAAATGACCCACTGGAGTGCCGAGGGCTCTCAGGGCAAGGATCGTGGGAGGGGATTGGGTCCATGAACCTGCAGCCGAACTGCGTTGGGTCCAGCGTCAATCCCAATGAACCATCTGCATCGGAGGCAGGGGGCTGTGAGCTTGTCTATTTCGTCTTCGGTTCGTATTCGCACCACTTCCGTACTGGACAGTGGGGGCAGTCTGGCTTTCGCGGATGGCAGATCTGGCGGCCGAGCCGGATCAGATTAAGGTGCACAGCGTAGTATGCGTCGGGAGCGAAGAGTTTTTCAAGGTGTGCATGCGCTTGCTCTAAGCCCATCTTGTGGGGTCGGAGGCCGATGCGGCCTGTCACGCGATATATATGGGTATCCACCGGAAAGGCCGGACGACCGAGCGAAAATAGCAGGACGATTGCCGCAGTCTTCGGACCAATGCCTTTGAACTTGAGCAGCCAACTGCGCGCCTCCTCCAAGGGCAGGCTTTTCAGGAATCCCAGATCAAGGTTTCGGCGCTCTTGCGTGATCTTGCGAAGCACGTCCTGGATGCGCGGGCCCTTTTGATTGGCCAAGCCCGCGCTGCGGATCGTCCGGATGACTGCATCTTTCTTCGCGTCACGGACAGCCTCCCAGGTTGGATACTTCGCCCGCAGGGCGGCGTAGGCGCGGTCCCGGTTGAGATCGTTCGTATTCTGCGAAAGGATTGTGGAGATCAACTCGTCGACCGGCGGCAGCGGACTGCGCCACTCGGGGTTGCCAAAAGCTTTCAGTAAATGCTCGGCAACGATGTGCGCGCGTCTGGCAGGGCTTGGCATGACTGGACTTCAACTTCGTGGGAAAGGCCGCCGGTGCATCACTCTCGCGCCTCGGACGCGACGTGCCGGATCCTACTCGTTCTTGTCGAGTATGAATGCAGGTCTGGACTCGCCGACAGTTCGCCCGCGATGGTTCTTCACAGGCAGGGTTGGCCCAAATTCTCCCAGTTCTTCCATCTGTGCCTGGTTCAACGCGCCGATCTGACGGAGTATCTCGAGGGCGACTGCCGGTCGGACGCGGTTGTGCGGCTCTATGTGGAGGGTGCGGAACATCAAATCGCCATCCGAGACCTTGAATGCAATGCCCACCCCCGGCGAATCGGTCCACAACAGTCCCGGCATGAGGCCAATAGCCTGGAAGCCCTCCGCTCCGCGTTTGCAGACCATGCTCCCTTTTGCCGACTGCATCAGGCGGCAATCGAATTCGTTCTGTCCGCTGATCATTTCTGGATAACTGGTCATGGCGGACGTGATCTCGCGCAGCGCGTGGGCCCGCGTTTCGGTCTGCTCACGGTCATCGCACAGCCGCGCGTAAGCCAGCGCGGCACTGTAGAGTGGCATAGCGAAGTTCGGCGCCGAACATCCGTCCACGCCGATTTCCACTTTCTCCCTTGGATAGCCGCACATCTCGGCGATGGCCGTCAGGATATCCTGCTGGATTGGGTGCGTGGGCTCAAGATACGTATCGAGGGGCAGTCCCCGCATTTTGGCATGTGCCAGCATGGCGCTGTGCTTCCCCGAGCAATTGTTCCGGTTCGGCGTGGGTGCTTCGTTCCGCGCAATCAGCGCCTTGTACGCAACCGGATCACCAGGCATATGCACGCCGCACTGCAGGTCGCTCTCTTTGATGTTGGCTTTGGCCTGGATGCTCTCCGCCACGCGCACATGCTCATCCGAACCCTCGTGCGAGGCGCAGATCAGGGCTTGCTCCTTCTGGGTTAACCCGAAGTTTTGAGGCCCGTGCCGCTCGAAGAAAGGCAGTGCTTGGAAGGGTTTCGCGGACGAGCGGAGAAAGGTGATGGTCTGCGTGTCTCCGTAGGAATAGAGCAAGCGGCCCTGCGCATTTACGACGGCGATCGCACCGAAATGGATCGATTCGATGATCCGTCCGCGGGTCAGCTCGAACAGGGCAGCGAAGCGTTCACCCATCGATTATTCGTCGGCCGCGCTGCCCATGTGATAATGCCGCGCGTAGTAGTGCCGGAGCCCATACCGCACTCGCTGCACGTATTGCTTGTGTCGGGCTGCCGACGACTTGAATCCGGTCAGGAAAGGTTCGATGAGCTTCTCCGTGGCATTCGGTGAACTGCCCCTGCTGGCCATCTTCTCAAGTTTCTGGTGTACCTGCTTGATGAAGTCAGCCTGAGCCTTGATCGCTGCGGTCGCCACGACCCCTCCCCGGCCGCTCACGAACGTGAAGCCACGATAATCCGCGCTTAGCAGGACATCCAGTGATTGGATCCAAGCCGGCAGATCGGCGTGAGCCAGGAACGGCGGCTGATTCTTTGAAACCAGATCCCCAATGAAGGCAACCCTCTGATCCCGGAGCATCACCCACATGGCGCCCACCGTTGGTCCGGGATGATGCTCGAATGCTATCGGTTTGTCGCCCCAATAGAGCGTCATTTGATGGGTGAAGGAGATCTCAGGTGGTGCCCAACGAACAGTTCCCAAACCGGGAATGGTCTCCCAGTCTGCGCCTGTCTCGGTCCCTTGGGCCTTGAAGGTGGTCGGACGAGTCCGGAAAACCGCGGCCGTTTTTTCCTCCGCGAGAACGGTGCAGTCCATGGCTCGCGCTCCCAGGGTGCGGTCTGGGTGCGCATCCAGAATAGCCAGCAGGCGCTCGGGTCCTCCGCTCAGGCTCATCAACGCTGCGCGCCACGAGCGGCTGTCCTCAGGGGACGGGGGCGCATCGATTTGCACCAGCCCTCGAGTTTGCTGGATGACACCGAGGGTCACACCCAGATAATGGTCTTCAATGTAGACGTTGTCAGCAATGGATTGCATCAGGACCTTTGCGGCTCCACCCGTCCCGCCCACGCGCTCGGCAGAATAGGAACAGGGACAGGCTTCACGTGCAGTGGGTGAGGCGGCGACGCTATTTTACCTTCAAACCTGCTGATCTTTCGTTGGCGGGGAAAACAGAAATGCCGAGGCCTTGCCTTCTGCGCGATGCACCATTCGAATTGCTGCGGGGTGGGACCATGCAGGTTCGTGCCGTAGCCACTGCTCGCCCCCATCGACTAGGCAGCATGGTCAGGCGCCCTTATGCCGCCGGTCGCCGACGTGAGCCGTTGGAGCACTGTCCCCAGGCCGAGCGCAGCGGCAACCTCGAGGTTGATTTGGAGAGAGAATCCCAACGACTTCGAACGCGGTCCGCTTTCATCGTCTGCTTTCTACTCTGGTTCCCGGTCTTATTGCGAGCATGCAGGCAGGCGCACTAAAGGTACTTCAGCCCGCTCCCGGTTATGAACAATACGACTGGCTCCTCAGGCTTGATCCAGCCGTCCCTCACCAGAGCTTTGACGCCAGCCCAGGTTGCCGCTCCTTCGGGCGCCGCGAACAGTCCTTCCCCTTCAGCCAATTCCTTTTGAGCCGCTACAATCTCCTGGTCGCTGACCGCGACCGCAGTCCCGCGGCTTTCGCGAATAGTGCGCAGGATCAGTCTATCCGCGAAAGGTGCTGGGACGCGCAGGCCTGCCGCCACGGTCTGTGCATTCTGCCATGCCTCGGCGCGGTCCGTTCCCCGCTGGAAGGCCTTCACAATAGGTGCGCAGCCGTCGGCCTGGATGCTCACCATCCGCGGCCGCGCCGATCCGATCCATCCCAGCTGTTCCATTTCTTGAAATCCCTTCCACATGCCTACCAGGCCGGTCCCGCCGCCAGTCGGATACACAATCACGTCAGGGAGTTTCCAGCCGAAATGTTCTGCAATCTCAAGCCCCATCGTTTTCTTGCCTTCCAGGCGGTATGGCTCTTTGAACGTGGAGACGTCGAACCAATGATGTTCTTTCGCGGCTTCGGCGGCCTGCCTGCCCGCCTCGCTGATCAAGCCGTCCACGAGCACCAGATCTGCGCCGAAAGCTTTGATCTCGCGCTGATGGGCGGATGGCGCATCCTTCGGCATGAAAACGTGCGCTCGGATATTCGCGCGCGCCGCGTATGCCGCCAGCGCTCCTCCCGCATTGCCCGCTGTCGGGATGACGAGGTCCTTCAATCGGAATTCCACGGCCTTTGAGACAGCTAAGCACAGCCCGCGGGCCTTGAAGGAGCCCGTGGGATTTCCCGACTCGTCTTTGATCATGAGCTTCGAAAGACCCAGAGAGGCTGCCAGGCGGGGTGCCGCCACCAGTGGTGTATTGCCCTCACCTAGCGTCACGAAGTGCTGCTCCTTGCGAACAGGCAGGATCTCGGCCCAGCGCCAAAGCCCGCGCGGCCGCCTCGCGACTGTTTCCGGGTCGAGGCCTCGGCGTGCCTTGTCCAGATCGTAACGCGCCAGCAGTGGCGAGTTGCAGTCGGTGCAGATCGTCTGGGGACGATCCGCGTCAAAGTGCTTACGGCATTCCGGACATTCCAAGTCTACCAATGTGCTTCGCATTGGAAACAGTATACAGCCTCCACTGCCGGAACTTGAATCGCGAAGTCGTATACAATTGCCCGATGCCTCTGGATACCGAACGGATACGGGCCCTGTGTTTTGATCTTGATGGCACTCTTAGCGACACCGACGACTACTATGTGGGCCGCTTTTCGAAATGGCTTAGATACCTGCCGCTTCTGCGCGACCCTGATCGGGCAGCGCGGCGGCTGGTAAGCTGCGTAGAATCGCCCGGAAACGCTCTGCTGGGCCTGACAGATGCCGTCGGTCTCGACGGACCGTTGATCGCCACGATCGACTGGATATATCGCAACCGCACGAAGATGGGGCGCACGTGCCCGGCTGTTCCTGGCGTCGTCGCCATGCTGACTATTTTGAAGAGCCGCTATCCACTGGCCGTTGTCAGCGCGCGGGACGAGGTGAGTACGATAGACTTCCTGGGGCAGACCGGGTTACTGCAATACTTTGAGGTGATTGTCACCGCCCTCAGCGCGCCGCACACGAAACCCTATCCTGACCCCGTTTGGCTCGCGGCGCAAAAGATGGGTGTCGCGCCTGCCTCCTGTCTGATGATTGGGGATACGACTGTGGACATCCGCGCCGGCCGATCGGCCGGCGCGCAGACAGTGGGCGTGCTGTGCGGATTTGGCGAGGAGGCCGAGTTGCGGCGACAGGGTGCAGATCTCATCCTACCCAGCACCGCCGACCTGGCCAAGGCACTTCAGGACGGCTCCTAATCCGTCGCACTGAACTCATGCCGAATCCTAGGGGTATGTCGGTCTTGAATAGTGACTCTCGGGTGCGCGATATATCCGGCACGGCCGGGTAACGTGATTGGATGTGCGGCTAAGACGCTTTCGGTATGGCTTTCGGCGCCAGCAGCCACAAGGTCGTGAGAATGATTCCCCCGGCAAAGAATGGCACCGGCGGCCCCAGCCACTGGAAGACGGAGCCGTAGAACAGGGGAGCCAGGGCATTGGCTGCGCTGTAGTAACCTGCCGAAATTCCGAGCATTGCACCCACTTCGGCTTGGTCCGCAGACTTGGTGAGCAGGCTGTTGACTGCCGGATGCAGGACACCTCCGCCCAGGGCAGCCGGAAAGCTTGCGACCAACAACCAGATAATTCCCAGCCAGCCTCGATCCTTTTGCTCCGGCAGTGTCACGGCGATGCTCTGGGTGGACAGGCGCAGCGAACTCTGCCCCGCCAGGCTTTCCAAGACCCGCGCTTGATCGAACCAGGGCACCGGGACCCGTGGTGTCAGGGAGGTGCCGATCAATCCGATCGCCAGTGTGGAGACGCCAAGGATGACGAGCCAGCGGTCTCCCTTTTGCCTCGACCACCGGCCGATCAACACGCCCTGCACGACCACAATGAAAACGCCAGCCAGCGCGAACAGGCCAGCCGTGTCAGTAGCATCCATGCCGAGGCGCGTCAGCGTAAATAGTGAGAATAGCTGCTCGTAGCCGCCAAAGGCGAATTGATAGAAGAACATCACGAGCAGCAGATAGCCCACAGTCGGTCGCCGTAGCGCCTGCCACATCGCCGCCGGGCTGAAGGGTGACCTGAGCGATGCGGCGCCCGACGCGTTGTCGCGATGGGTTTCGTGAAACCAGAAAGTTGTCAAGAGGATCGAGGCCAGCGAGAATACGGCCGCCGTTAGCGCAACGGCGCGATAGTTTCCGCCTGATGCCGCAAGCACGACATACGCCACGATCGGTCCTAGGATGAAACCGACACCGAAGGCCGCCCCGATCAATCCCAACCCCTGCGTGCGCGTCTTTTCAGTCGTGCTATCTGCGATCGCGGCCTGTGCGGTGGATATGTTTGCCCCAGAAAATCCGTCAATGATTCGCGACAAAAACAGCAGAGACAACGTGTTGGCAAACCCCAACAGCACAAAGCCCGCCAATGTCCCGAGCTGGCTTATCACCAGAATCGGCCTCCTGCCGAAGCGATCGGAGAAGCGGCCCAGCATCGGCGCCCCGATGAACTGCGTCATCGGGTAGGCAGCTTGCAGGATCCCGATCATCAGTGGATTCGCACCAAAGCGGGCCGCAAAAAGCGGCAGCAGCGGAATGATGATTGAGAGCCCCATCAGGTCCACCAGCACAATGACCAGGATGGGCAGCACGCGTCTGAAATCTAGCTTGTCAGCCGGGAGAGTGCTCGCTGCGAATGCCATAGGTTACCGTTTGGGCGCACCCGATGGTAGCACAATTCGCGGTGGAATGTGTTGCCGGGACTTTCTCGTGTAGAATCCCAGATTGGCGGTTGCGAGGGAGTGCTGCTGCGGTGGTGTCCGACCGCCCGAGAAGATATCGGCCTGGCGCCGCAAGCCGTGCGAGTGGTGCGAGTGCAGCGCGTATCGCTCATCCAATTGGCTGTCGCGTGTCAGCAGTCATCTGCACAAGGAGCCTCCATGCCCTATGAATTCATTCTGACCGAGATCCGCGGCCACGTGGCTGTGGTGACTCTGAATCGACCTGCAGCCAGGAACGCCCTCAACGCGCAGTTGCTGGCTGAACTGATGGAGGCACTGGAGAGCTTTGACCGGGACGAGAACGTGGGCGCCATGGTTGTAACCGGCAGCGAGAAGGCCTTTGCGGCCGGGGCCGACATCAAGGAGATGGCTGGCAAAAGCAGCGCCGACATGATGGGAGGCAGCTTCATTTCTGACTTCGGGCGCCTCGGTTCGCTTCGCAAGCCCGTAGTTGCGGCAGTATCTGGGTGGGTGCTTGGCGGCGGGTGCGAGATTGCCCTGGCGTGCGATGTGATCATCGCATCCGACACTGCGAAGTTCGGCCAACCGGAAGTCACGCTGGGTGTGATCCCGGGAGCGGGCGGCACGCAGCGGCTGACTCGGGCAGTTGGCAAGAGCATCGCCATGGAGATGATCCTGAATAATCGCACCCTGTCGGCGCAGGAGGCTCTGCACTTCGGACTAGTCAGTCATGTCGTTCCCCCCGAACAGTGTCTGGAACAGGCCATCCAGTTGGCCGATGACATAGCATCACGCCCGCCGCAAGCCGTGCGCGCCGCCAAGCGGATGAT
>JBGPAT010000046.1:0-12708 GCA_041480885.1 Anaerolineae bacterium | reverse complement strand
GCAAAGGACTGGATCCGCACGCTCATCGTAGGCGCGGATGGCGGCATGGTCTTTGCCATGCTGAAGCAGTCCGTCACCGCCGAGTTTAACGACCGCATGGCCATCTATGTGCCGGACTTTCATGCGCTCGATCCACTTTGGCAGAAGAAACGTCCATTCGACGACCTGGTCGCTTCAGTAATGCGCGAGGTAATGAAGGTCAATCCGCAAGGTCACGTGCATGCGCAGGAGCTGTACGCGGCAGTCAACTTGGTGCGGCGGATACCGCCCGCGCCTCTGTTCGCTCTTTTGGCAACACAGCCGCGTTTCGTACACGTTGGCGATCTGCACTATCGTTTGGAAGAGGGTTCATGAGCCTGCTCAAGCCGACCGCCCAGACGCCCTTCCATATCGATTTCGCCTGGTGGGAGCACAATGATCGAGACTGGCGGGTTTTTCTGCGATCGCTGCTCTGCGCCGAACACCAGCGGGTCCTGGCTGACGTCGCGGAGGATGCCCTCATCGATTGGGTGGATCCAAAGACGGCGCAGGTTCAGCAGGTGGACGGCATCCAACACGCACTGATGACGCACTGCGCGCTACAGCAGGATTTCGTGGATGAGCACACGACCGTCGTCGAGGCGGTCTTCCGCGCCTTCCTGCTGAATGGAAATCAACCGATGAGCGCGACCGAACTCTCGAAGCGGCTCGGCCGCCCCGCAGTCATCATTCTGCGCACTTTGGCGGGGCCGCGCGTCTATCGCGGGCTGAGACCGCTGATCGCCGCCCAAGCCGAGGCAACGCCACAAGTCTCCCCTGCCTCCGCGGCAGAGGGTTGAGAGCAATTACACCCGTGGTTCAATAGACATGGCAACGGCCTCCCACCAGGAGGCCGTGCTTTCGACGAGCTGTACCCGGCCCTCACGCCCGGCCAGGTTCTTGGTGTCTGTGACTCTGCTTTCATATCCAGAGCAGAAAGGCATTGGCAATCCCCTGCTCACCCCCACTCAAGTCGTTGACGAAGCCCAAGTCCTTGACCCAGAGCATCGTATCTTTGCCGCCATCCAGGTTCAGAGCGGCCACGGCACCGAGCGACTTCATGAAATCTGCCGTCTCTTTCATGCTGAGTCCAAGGTTATTCACCTGCCTGCCCTCGCTCGCCACCACCAACATCCAACCGTCGCTTGTCAGGCCGACCACCGAGCGCGGGTCAAGCGAGACGTTGTCAAGCCCGGAGGGGATGAGACCAGCGCGGACGAGCTCATGGCTCCCGCTAACAGCGTTGTAGGCCCAGGTTGGGTAGTCCCACTGCACCACGGTCTTATGAGCATAGTCGGAACGACCGATCGAGAGCGTGGTTTCCGTGTTGGCCGTTGAATATTTGACGCCATCTGACATGGCCCGGCCCTTGACTATGGGCACGAAGCCGCCGCCGGGGTACGTATGCTCGTCACCATTGATCAGAATCACCGGATGATAGGCCGCGATCCATTCGGACGGGGTCGTGGCCTTGGTGGGCTTCGGCGTCACGAACAGCCTCGTGGCCTTTGCCAGGTCGATGCGCACGATGTGCGTCACCACCCGCCGCGGGGCAAGGATCACCTTGCGCTCGTAGTACAGTCCGCTGGCAAGCGGGCGGTTGCCATATGGATTCAACGGCCAGGCCGCGGGTGCTCCGGCTGGAAGTAACTCCAATCGCTCCACTGGAATGTAATTGACGTTGCCGTTGCCCATCACGAAAAACGGCACGTCCAGTCCATCGAGCTGCGGGAACCTCTCGACCACGCGTGTCCCATCTGGAAGCGCAGTCCTGACCGAATTTGTGGCAAAGAACGTAGTGGGATCTTGAAAGAAAGGGTGAAAGTCGCTCACCGGCGGAGGGGACTGGTTGCCATCCAGAGTAAAGACGGCAAAACAGTCATGGCCCCGGATGTTGTGAACCTTCCCGCCTTCAAGAACTTCCAGATACGCCCCGCCTGTAACGATGGTCTCGGTCGCAATGGGTGCCTGATCAAGATTCGTGCCATTGACGTAATCTGCATGACCTTCACTGCCCTTTCCATTTGAGAAGGCCAAATGGTCAGAGAGCAATTGCCGGAACGCGCTGCGAACGAAGCCATTTGTGTCGGCATTGTCCGCAAGGCCGTGAGCCAGACAAACCGCCTTCAGCCGATCCCGCAGGGCAAGCTGCCATTCCTTTGTGAGATTCATGAACTGGCTGTTCATCAGCTTGACGGTTTCAGGCAAACCACGGGCACCGACGCCATTGTACTCAGGCCGGGACACCCCAAAGACCTCGTAGTCATGCCGCACCCTGCCGTACAGCCGGGCGGCACTACCTACGTGGCGGATAGTGACCGTCAGTTTCATCCAAGTACCACATCCCCGTTGGAATCAATGGACTTTGGCTTCAGCACCACGCCGTTGTTATCCAACGCTATCGTGACTTTGAAAACATCGGTGGATGGCGGAGGCGGCGGCGTGACTGTGACCAGCGCCATGCGCTGCTGCGGCCCGGTTCCATCCGGATAGTTCGACGCGGCGTAGGTGCCGTCCGGCAGCTTGACCCATCGCTTGTTGACATTCGTTGGGTCTGTGCGGTCAGCAATTTTGTCCTGTACCACATCTACGATCGCCCCGAAAGCCAGGATTCGAAGCGTGTTGCCCGCCGTACTGGGCTGCGGGCGCACAGACGCGCCGTTTGACCAAACGACTTTGTATTGCATGTTACCTCCGGGAGCTGGCGGGGTGATCCCGCCGATCGGATAAGTCAGTCTGAATTGCTCGCGAGTGTCCGCGTAGAAATTCATATCGACTGCCAGCGGGTGATTCGGTCCAAAATAATACCCGGGCACACGTTCGGGCGGATATCGGCTCGTCCATTGCCATAAGTCCACCCGGTTGAAGAGCGCGGGCGGCTTCGGCCAAGGTAGGAGCCGCTTGCCATCGATAATCTCCTGGATGAGGACCGCGCGCAGGGCATCCCCGTGTTGTGTGTAGCCCGGCATGGAGTCGATCTCATCGAAGGGATATTGCGCCAGCCAGAACTTGCAGTTTGCCAACCACGGATTCTTGTAGGCCCCGTAGATCGTCTTGGCGAACGCGCCATTCTCCTGAAGGAAGGAAATCGTTGAGTAGATCATCGGCCAGCGGTTCGTCAGGCGGTGGTACTCATCCACCCAGACCTTCGCCGTTGACATCACGGACGTGGAGCCATCCGCCGCCTCGAGATCCAACGCGACCTCGATTTCACCAGCGTCGGTGCCGAGCAAGCTCAGCATATTCTGCACCGCTAATTTCTGATCCACGTAACTGCGCCAGAAGTGGTAGGGGTAGCGTACCGTTCTGCCCTTGGCTGCCGCCCATTGCTGCGCGAAGAGCGGGTCCTTTCTCGTGCCCTCGCTGACTTTGATCCCAACGAAGTCAAACTGTGCTGCATACTTCGAGAAGTCGATCGTCCCGACTTCCCAGAGGCTGACGTCTGCTCCCTGGGCGTTATTCATCGGTCTGTCTCCCGGATTGATCGGAAACCCTTTTCCCGATTGCCTCGCGGGGCTTGCCTGGCTCCTCTGGTCGGCCGGCGCGGGATGCTGAGCACCCCGCCAGCCTCGGAGCCGCATTGGGAACCGTCGCTCTCAATCGCGCCTCTGCGCATGTTGCTTTTCTATGACTGCTCAGATCCAACATCATGAACGCCCTCGCAATCAGGCTCTCGCCGCCGTTCAGGGATCTATTTTTCCTCGTCACCTCGCGACGCCCTAGCAAAAGGGCGCCGCTTGAAACACATTATAGGGCTAACGTGGTGGCCCGCCTACCCACTTTTGCTCCATTGTGGAATGGATGATTCTGCCCAGAGCCGAACCTCCAGCGAATCGCACAGGGGAGTCTGCCATTTCGAAGGAACAAGGCGCTCGCGGAATGGCCGACCCATGGAACAGCCGCGGATTGAGTCCGCACGGAGCCGTGCCGGCTTTCGTGAGGGTGCTTGGCCGGGGCCGGCTTGCCTGACGGTTGGCGCCTGCCTGAGCCTGTTCGGCTGCAAGCCCACTAGTTCCCTCAATCCCCGGTCACCCAATGCAGCACACGGGAGTCGAGTCAAGCTTCAAGAACGCGTTCCTGCAGACGAAATCCAGCAGTTGGCGGTGGAGGAGCAACGAGGATCTGAGCCCGCCGTCCTGAAGGTATGAGGCGAGAGGGCGCTGGAAGGGGGAGGCCGCAGGTTGCGGGTAGCCGGGGCTGCAGTCCTACGGCGTTGCCGGCAAGGAGCAATCTGCGGCGGTTTCCGGCTCTCGCCGGCACGGGGATGAGATCGTCCATGCCGCCAGCAGCCGCCAGCACGAGACCTCGGCAGCGAGCCAGGCGCTACTGACAGGCCCGCCATCACGGTCGCCGCCCCAGGCGCGGGCGGGTCCGAATTTGGCGGTCTGTCATCCAAATGCAATTGAGTGCAGGCGGTATGTCGCTATAATGCAGACAAGAATTATTCTGCGCGGGATGCAGGCAAGCGGCCGGACTGAGGCTGAACGCAAGGTTCGGCGGCTTGGTGACAACGCTTCTCAATGATCGAGGATGCTGGACGTCCCGCAACCTTTGATGCGCAAGTGCGCTGGGAGTCTGTCAAGCTTGGTTGTGCTAGGAAAAAAGGAGGCCAGAATGTCTTGGAAGAAGCCCGTGTTTTTGTCTGTAGTGGTCACCTTATTGACGCTGTCATTGGGGACCCCCGGAAGCGCTTTGGCGTGGTCCGGGTGCGGATCGAGTTACGTAGTGCAGTGGGGAGACACCCTCGGCGGAATTGCCTCGCAGTGCGGCACCAGCGTGGAAGCCCTAAGGCAGGCAAATCCGAACCTCGGCTATTGGATCTACGCCGGGCAGACCCTGTCGATGCCCGGAGGCTACCAGGGTGACCAGTATGGCGGCAACTACAATGGCTACCAGAATGGCTACCAGGGCGGCAGCAATTGCTATGGCAACCAATACGGCAACAATTACTATGGCAACCAATACGGCAACAATTGCTATGGCAACCAATACGGTGGTAATTACTACGGCAACCAATACGGCGGCAACCCCTACGCCTCTTATGGGACGTCGAGTGGCGGAACGTACGTGGTGCAGTGGGGTGACACCATGCGCAGGATCGCCGACCGGATGGGCGTCAGCCTCAATGACCTCATCGCTGCCAATCCGCAGCTCTGGAATCCGAGCATGATATATGCCGGCCAAGTAATCAACATGCCGGGAGGCAGCGGATATGTGCCGCAAGGACAGATGTACGGCGGGTACAATTACCACCCCGACGGCTACTCGCAAGGCTCGTCTTCAACCTATACCGTCTGCCGGGGCGACACGCTTAAGATTATTGCGGCACGCTTTGGCACGACTGTGGACCACCTCCTGGCCCTAAACCCGCAGATCTGGAACCCGAATTGGATCTTCGCTGGTCAAGTCATCCGAATCTGGTAGCCACGTTCCCACCGCTCAGTGACTTAGAGAAATCAAACCCGCCGCCGTCGAGGCGGCGGGTTTGTGCGTCTTGGGGCCCGTAGGGCACACTTGGATTGGCGGGCACGATGATCCACTGGGTCACACCAAGATGTTGCGTGTGCATGCTCGGAGCCGTGGGCAACACAGCACCATGACAGGAGCCCGGCGGGGTGTTGTACTCCGAGGGGGCCGAGGCGCGGCGAGCGAAGCTGGCGTATTCAAAGTAGGCAGCGGAAAGTCTGTCAGCGTGGGGGGAACGTTGCCCATTACAGAAAACAGCCTTATACTGAACCCGCCATCTGAGCAACAGCTTCGCCCAACCATAGTAGATTCGACGGCGTGTCTGCCCCTGTAGCTCAACGGACAGAGCAACTGCCTTCTAAGCAGGAGGCTGTGGGTTCGAATCCCGCCAGGGGCACTGAGCCTTTCTGCTAGCCGTAAAAGCCGCTGAGACAGGCGGCTTTTGTGTTCCCCCATAAGGCCAAGACCGAAAATAGAGCAACTGCCTCGCGGGGCTTTAATCTCGCCGGCGTTGCCATCACGGACGCAGATACTGACTTCGTTCTAAGCCGCCAGGCTATGCGGGCTACGCCAAGCACCCTCGCGTTTTACGGCTACACCCTGGGCGGCTTCCTGTCGTGGCTGGAGGGGCAGGGCATCACAACTCCGGCAGATGTCGAGGCCAGGCAAGTCCGGGCCTTCCTAGTAACCATCGAGGGCGAGAGCGCCTCCACGGTCAACGCGTTCGCTCGCGCCATTCGGACCATTTTGAGATTTTGGCATCCTGAGGGGTACATCCCCGCAGCCGTAAGGTTCGCCATGCCCAAGATAGAGCAGAAGCGTTTGCCCTCACTGACCGCCGAGCATTGGGGCATAGCCGCTCGTCGCGCGGCCCTCCGCAAATCTGACACTCCAGCGAGGGCAGCGGGGGACCGTGACGATATTTCAGGTCATCCCACGAGGACATGGCCACAACATAAACGTGATAGGCCGGGCGCAAGAGGGCACAGTAGAGGACGCGCAATAGGCCACGCGTACTGCCTTTCATTCCCCTTTCCGGGGACTAGTAATCAGGTTATAACAGGTAAGGAGGACGAGGATGGGACCTGTAGGATAGGAGGAATATGAGGACCCTCGTTGCATTGGCGACCGTGGCTATCGTGATTCTTGCCTGGGGCTCTACCTCACAGCTGGCGACCCCTGACGTGTCCGCAATCTCCACGCGGGCCGTTCAGACGGCGCTGGCTCCCTTTACGCAAACGGCACGTGCCGGCCCGATGTCGAACGACACACCCGAGGGCACATCGGCGCCGCCGCCGACAGCCACGAGCAGACCCACGGCTACGGCCACTGCTCCGCCCTTGCTTGCGCCAAAGGAAGATGGGCATTACTTGATTAACGTGGACATTGCTCCTGGTGTGTGGCGCAGCCACGGAACCGGCAACGCATGCTATTGGGAGGTCACAACCGCGACCGGAGATATCATAAGCTACGATCTCGGCATGGCCGGAGGTGCAGCCTACATTCCGCCGACTGGCTTCGAAGTCACGTTTGAGTGGTGCGGGACGTGGACCTACCTTAAGGGCCCCTCATTCTACCCACCCGCGCCCGCGAGGCGAGAGACTTGACCGGTGCACCTGACCGCTGTACACTGTGTGAACGTAACGACCCCCAGCGCATTGACGCCGGGCACGCAAAGACCGCCCTCGGGCGGTCTTTGGTTTTATTGACATCCTGAGGCAGTAATGAGAAGGATTGTGGCATACGTAGACGCATTCAGCTTCTACTACGGGCTCACATCCTAGTATGTCCAACCCTTTTCCAGGAGGTAGTCTATGAAATCCTTCCACTCAGGGTGCTCCAACTTCATCGCCTCAAGCCTGTTTGTGTCTTGCTGCCAAAATCCATACTTCTCCGGATCCATGAGGACGACTTGGATCTGGTAGGTCAACTGCTCCCCGGCTGCTTCGGCAAATCCCGCGGGCCATGTCGATGTGTCAGCCGTGATTTTGGGCGTGGCGGTTGGCTTTGCCGGAACAGTCGGCGCTGGCATCTTCGTCGGTGTTGGCGCCTCCGTTGGAGCCGGGAGAGTAGGGATTGCCATCTGGGTTGGTGCGTTGCCCGTCAGGATCAGCGCTAGGTCATCGGGGGCAGCAATTTGCGTTTGCGTCAGGGCCGTCTGGATAGCCTGCCCTGACGGTGCGCAAGCCGAGAGAACCAAAGACGCCAGCAATATGAAATGCTTCATTGCTGCCTCCTTTTTGCTTAGCATTCTCGCGCAAGACCACGCCATTTGCAAGCCCTTTCGGTTTGTCGGGGTATGAGGATTTGAACCGACGACCTCCCAACACGCTTTGACACGCGCAACGTAAGCAGCTGTCATATGCGCGGTTGCCACCCTGTTAATACAGTTGGCATGACGGTCAATTCGGGCTGTGACGCGAGGAAGGGCACGCAAACCACTTTGGAATTGCGTCTTGACGGTTGAACGCGACGACGGCATACTGTTAATGAGCACTTGCCTCAGCGGCTCATGTGCTCAAAAAGGCAAAATTCTGCCCCTGTAGCTCAACGGACAGAGCAACTGCCTTCTAAGCAGGAGGTTGTGGGTTCGAATCCCGCCAGGGGCGCTGAGGAAGACTCCAACAGGTAAGGTCTGCGAGGGCGCCCACATCCCTAGAAGTGCGGACTCGCAATTGGGCAGGCGCTCCTGCTAATTGACCTCCACGAAAGGACCGGATGGCGACCGAGAGATTTGGTTTGATAAAGGTTGGCGGCAAGGAAGCCACGGTGGTTGGTGACGATGTCAGCGTTGGCAAGACCGCACCTGACTTCACCGTGCACACGAACGATTGGGCTTCGTTCCGCGGCCTAGCGGATACGAAAGGCAAGGTTCGCATCCTGGCGGCAGTACCATCGCTCGACACGTCAGTTTGCGACCGCGAAACCCGGCGCTTCAACGAAGAGGCCGCCTCCTTGAGCAAGAACATCGTGATCGAGGTAATCAGCACGGATCTGCCCTACACACAAAAGCGTTGGTGCGGCGGAGCAGGCGTCGATCAAGTCATGACGCTGTCCGATCACATGAATGCTGAATTCGCCGAGAAGTACGGCGTGCTCATCAAGGAAAGACGCATCTTGCGGCGTGCCGTGTTCGTGGTCGGCAAGGACGACAAGTTGACGTATGTGGCTTACATGCCGGAACTGGGCATTGAGCCCGACTATGCCGCCGTATTGGAGTCTGCCAAGAAGGCGCTCGTATAGTCGCCTGGTTGGGTGTGGCGGTCACCGCGCTGCCGACGATCTTGGCGCTGGGAGAGCCACGTTGCCGCGTGAGCGGGAACACGAATTGGCACCGGTGCCAATGAAGAACAAACGGATTTGCAGCGGAAAACAGGTTCTGCGCACAGACCTCGGAATAGTCAGGAGTAGCACATGCCTACCGTAATTCGCAGAGCAGCGACGGTCACGCTTGCAGACAGGCGTCGTCAGGTGCGCCGTGCGGTTAGCTGGCAGATGACGACGGGGATGTGGAGCCCGCCGACCGATGTATCTGAAACAGAAACGGACTACATTGTGACGCTTGAGGTGGCCGGCATGCGGGAGGCGGATTTCGAGGTAGTGTTGGACAACGGACTGCTCCTGGTCACCGGTCAGCGGCCGGATGTCACCGAACGGCTGGCGTATCACCAGATGGAAATTCATTTCGGCAAGTTTTCGACGGCAATCGCATTGCCGGGGCCGGTGGATCTGGATGCCGCCGCCGCCGAATACAAAGACGGCTTCCTGGTGATCAAGCTGCCGAAAGCCAAGAGCACCAATGTGAAGATTGAGGGATGATGCCCGCCTCTCGATGGCAGACCAGCATGTCCGAGTTATTTGACTGGATGGGACAGGCCGACGAAGAGCTGAAAATGCTCGTGCCGTCGGTCCTTGCGGGAATCGGCAAGAAAGAAGAAACGGGCGAGAAGGCCGAAGGGAGCGGGGAACATCCGAAGTATCCGGAGGTCCTGCCGATCCTGCCACTGCGTGGGGTTGTTGTCTATCCGCAGACCGCCGTTCCGCTGACCGTAGGCCAGGCGCGCTCGATTCGCCTCGTTGACGACGTCGTGGCCTCCGACAAACTGGTCGGCCTGATCACGGCGATCGACCCCGAGCTTGAGACTCCGGGCCCGAAAGACTTGTACAAAGTCGGTGTGATTGCCACCGTGCATCGCCTGCTGCGGGCGCCCGATGGCACAGTCCGCCTGCTCGTCCAGGGGATGGATCGATTCCGGCTGGTTGAGGTCGTGTCCGAGGAACCGTATCTGAAAGCCAGGATTGAGTTGGCCCCGGAGAAGGTCGAGGAAGGCTTGGAAGTGGATGCGTTGGCGCGCAACGCCCGCGATCAATTCCAGCAGATCACACAGATGATCCCCTCGTTTCCGGAGGAACTGGTCAACTCGATCACGTCCTTGGAGAACCCGCTCCAGACAGTGTACACGATCGCCAACTTTCAGCGCATCGACCTGAAGGACGCGCAACAACTTCTTGAGATCGATTCAGCCGTTGAGAAGCTGCGCAAGCTGATCGGCTTGTTGGTGCGCGAGGCCGAGGTGCTCACGCTCGGTCAGAAGATTCAGAACGAGGCCCGTGGCGAGATTGAAAAAGTCCAGCGCGAGTATTTTCTGCGCGAGCAAATGAAGGCCATCCAAAAGGAGCTCGGGGAAAAGGATCAGCAGGCGGCCGAGGTCGAGGAGCTGAGGAAGAAGATCGACGATGCCAAGATGCCCGAGGAAGCGGACAAGCAGGCGCGTCAGGAGCTCGATCGGTTGTCGCGGCTTCCAAGCGCCGCGGCCGAGTACGGCGTGATCCGCACCTATCTGGATTGGTTGGTGACGCTGCCGTGGTCAAAATCCACGGCAGACAATCTTGACATTGCCCACGCCCGCGAGATCCTAAACGCCGACCACTTCGGACTTGAAGACGTCAAGGACCGCATTCTCGAGTTCCTGGCGGTGCGGAAGCTCCGCCTGGACCGCAAGGAGGAATTCAAGGAACCATCCTCGGATCACATCCGGCGCGAGCGCGAGGGTGTGATCCTGTGTTTCATTGGCCCTCCGGGAGTCGGCAAGACCTCGCTGGGTCAATCCATTGCGCGGGCCATGGGGCGCAAGTTTATTCGCGCCTCCCTCGGAGGCGTTCGGGACGAAGCCGAGATCCGTGGTCACCGCCGCACCTACATCGGCGCGCTGCCAGGGCGTGTCTTGCAGTCACTACGGCGCATCGAGTCGCGAAATCCGGTATTCATGCTGGACGAAGTGGACAAACTCACGTTCGACTTCCACGGCGATCCCGCCTCGGCGCTGCTCGAGGTGCTCGATCCCGAACAGAATAGTGAGTTCCGTGACAACTATCTGGAGGTTGCCTTCGACCTGTCGCAGGTATTCTTCATTACAACTGCGAATACGGCGGAAACCATTCCGGGCCCGCTCTACGACCGGATGGAAGTGATCTATCTATCCGGGTACACTGACAATGAGAAGATCGCCATTGCCAAGGGCTATCTGATTCCGCGGCAGCTCCGAGAGAACGGGCTGCGGGAAAACGAATTGCACTTCACTGACGAGGCGCTGGAGAGAATCATTCGGGACTACACGCGTGAATCAGGAGTGCGCAATCTTGAAAGGAAGATCGGCGCCATTTGCCGCAAGGCCGGTACGCGCATTGCGGAGGGCAAAGGCACTACGTTTGAGATCACCCCGCCGCTCGTCGAGGAATTCCTCGAGCGACCGATCTACTTTGCGAACGAGGAATTGAACGCGCGCACCTCGGTGCCGGGCATTGTTCCCGGACTGGCATACACGCCTTTCGGGGGGGATGTCTTGTTCGTGGAGGCCACTCGCATGCCAGGCGGGCGGGGTTTCCAGATCACAGGTTCCATCGGCAACGTGATGCAGGAGTCCGCCAGGGCCGCGCTCTCATACGTCCGTTCGCGCGCCTCCACCCTCGGTATCCCGGCCGAGTTCTTTGATCACAACGATCTGCATATGCACATTCCGGCCGGAGCTTCGCCCAAGGACGGCCCGTCAGCAGGCGTCACGATGGCCACGGCTCTGGTCTCGTTGATCTCGGGACGAAAGGTCAAACCGCATCTCGGCATGACCGGAGAGATCACGCTGCGCGGCCAGGTGTTGCCGATCGGCGGTGTCAAGGAGAAAGTCCTTGCCGCCCACCGCAATGGGCTGAAAAGCGTGGTCCTGCCCAAGCGTAATGAGTACGATCTTGAAGATGTGCCCGACGAAATTAAGAAATCGATGAAGTTCGTTTTCGTGGAGACGGTGGATGACGTGCTGCAAGCGGCGCTTGAAGCTCCGGCTCCCGAGCCGAAAGCCAAGGCGCACTCGAAAAAAACCAGTACGAACTCCACGAAGCGGCTGCGAAAGGGCGGGGCGCATGCCAAGCGTCGTTCTGGCACGAGATGACCTGGCAGGCAGGTCGCGACGTCAGCTCCAAGCCTCGTGATGTCAGAGATTCGCCTTCGGGCTTTTCGGTACCCTGATGACTACGACGGGACCCTTAGGCTGTGGAAATCGATCGATAAGGGCATACGCGTAGGAGCCTCCGATGCCCCTGTCGAAATTAAGAAGAAGCTGCAGCGCGACCCCGATCTCTTTCTGGTTGCAGAAGTGGATGGGCAACTGGTGGGCACCGTGATTGGCGGCTTTGACGGGCGGCGCGGTCTGATCTATCACCTGGCAGTGGCAACCGCCTATCGCCGCAGTGGGTTGGGCTCACGACTCATGAATGAAGTCGAAGGCCGCTTGCGGGACAAGGGATGCCTTCGGTGCTACCTGCTGGTGAGGCCCGACAATCCTGAAGCCGTTGGTTTCTATGAGCAGCAAGGCTGGAGCACGCTGGACGATCTGCCCTTTGTGAAGGACTTGGCGTGATGCCTCTTCGTTTTGCGGTCTTGACTGTCTCTGATCGCGCCTCACGCGGCGATCGCCCGGATGCCTCGGGTCCGGCTCTCGTCCAGTTCATTTCTGCACAGGGTTGGCAAGTCACGCAGCAAGAAATCCTCCCGGACGATCAGGAGGCGTTGCGTGAGACGTTGGCCCGTTGGGCTGACCGCGGCGATTTCGATGTCATCCTGACGACGGGCGGGACGGGCTTTGGGCCACGTGATGTGACGCCCGAGGCCACGCTCTCGGTCATTGAGCGGGAAGCACCTGGTCTGGCCGAGGCCATGCGGTCGGCGAGTCT
>JBGPAT010000045.1:0-12786 GCA_041480885.1 Anaerolineae bacterium | reverse complement strand
GGAGAAGTTCGGGGAACAGTTTCCTGCGGATTTCATCTGCGAGGGCGTGGATCAAACGCGGGGCTGGTTCTATTCCCTACACGCCATCAGCACCCTACTGATGGACTCGGTGGCCTACAAGAACGTAGTCTGTCTCGGGCACATCCTGGACGGCGACGGCAAAAAGATGTCGAAAAGCCTGGGCAACATAGTCGATCCATGGGACGTGATAAAGGCTAACGGCGCCGACGCTTTCCGCTGGTACCTATACACGGCTACACCTCCCGGGAACGAACGACGCTTCTCGAACGACCTCGTCAGCGAGGTGATCAGGAATTTCACCCTTACGCTCTGGAACGTGTATGCATTCTTCGTGACCTATGCAAATCTGGACAATCCCCGACTGAGGGATGTCCGCGTCCACAGCGAGAACGTCCTCGACCGCTGGCTTCTTTCGGAACTGCATTCCCTGATCCGTGACGTGACGCGGGCCTACGATCAGTATGATGTAACGGCCGCCACGCGTCCCATCGAGGCCTTCGTGGAGAAATTGTCGACGTGGTATCTGCGCCGCTCGCGGCGCCGTTTCTGGAAATCAGGTTCGGATGCGGACAAGCAGGCTGCCTATGGCACGCTCTACTATGCCTTGGTCTCCCTCAGCAAGCTGATCGCGCCGGCCATGCCTTTCCTGGCGGACGAACTCTATCAGAACCTCGTGAGGTCGGTCGATGAAATGGCCGTTGAATCTGTCCATCTTGCTCCGTGGCCCGATGCGGATGAGACGCTAATCGACGAATCGCTTAATCGGGACATGGCACTGGTCCTGAAACTAGTGTCGCTCGGACACGCAGCGCGCCAGAAGGCTAACCGGAAAGTCCGCCAACCGCTGAAGGAGGCGGCGTTCTCTTCGGGGAATCCTTCGGATCGCCGGGCCACGGAGCGACTGGCGTTCTTGATCGAAGATGAGCTCAACGTTAAAGCGGTTCGCTTGCTGGATGCAAGCACGGAGGCCTTATCGCACACGATCAAGCCGCTTCCAAAGCAACTTGGCCAGAAGTATGGTGGCAAGTTCCCTGCGATTCAGAAGGCGTTAGTGGGCATGGACGGCGAAGAGCTCGCGCGCTCCTTCCGGGCCGGCCAGGCCGTGAGAGTGACCGTCGATGGGCAACCGTATGAAGTCCTCCCGGAGGACGTGGAGGTGAGAGCCCAGGCCAAGCCGGGATTTGCGGTTGCGGAAGAAGGAGCGTACGTGGCCGCGCTGATCATCGAGCTTACGCCCGAGCTTGTCCGGGAAGGACAAGCTCGAGAATTTGTGCGGCGCGTACAGGACCTGCGGAAGAGTACCAATCTGGATGTGGCGGACCGCATTCATCTGTTCGTCGTGGCCTCCGACAGCATGGTATCCGCTATCGAGGGTCATCGCGACTACATTAAGGCCGAGACGCTGGCGGTCTCAATGGAGTTCAAGGATCTGCCGGCTGGAGTTGCCCAGGTTGATGCGCCGTTGGAAGGCGAGCAGCTCAAAGTTGGGCTGCGGAAGGCGTAGTTGCGCGGGAGGAGCTGGTATCAAGGTCTTGATATGAGGGGTGCACTCCCGTCGTACATGCCTCACCTCCACGAGAGCAGGCTAGGGACGCCATCTCAAGTAGTCGTCCTCCGTATCCACGTCCTGGAGAACGGTAGGCGTCGGCGCATCGATGTATCGGATATCGAGGGCGTGCCGGCTCAGGAATTCTCGCGCCGACTCGGGTGCCCGCAGGGCCAGGATTTCCTCCCAGAACTGCCTGCCAATGAGCCACGGATGACCTCGCCGCATCTGATAGCTGGGCACGATCAGGGGGGCTCCAGAATCGGCATACTCATCCAATACGCGGCCGACGATCTGCCCCTGAATCTGTGGCTGATCGCCCAACGCAATGAGTGCGGCCCCCGTCGTCCCGGGCATGTGGGTGAGTCCCGTCTGAATGGAACTCAACATTTCCCCCTGAAGATGGCCGGCATTGAACGCGACCCTCGCATGGCGTGCCAGCGCTAGCTCCTCTACCTCCGTCTTGCCTGCCCCGGTCACGACGAGGATGTCCCGAACCCCCGCCGATCGTATGATGCTGATTACCTGGCCGAGTACCGTGGATGTTCCCCACGGGAGCACCATTTTCGCCCGGCCCATACGCTGCGATGCGCCACCCGCCAGAACAATAGCACTGATCATGAGTGATCTTCTTCGATCAAATGCCGGTAGTCTGCTTCGGTATCCACGTCCCGCAGCAGACTGTCGTCGTGCCACGGCATGTATTCCACGCGGTGCGTCGAGAATATGGCCCTCCCGCCAACATCTCCACGAAGTGCCAGCAAGTCTGAGAATGTCGCGCGGTCGAAAAGCACGGGGTTGCCTCGCTGCTCTCCCCGCACAAGAGGCGCGACGATCGGGTGCAGACCGGCAGCATGCACATCGCATAGGCCCCGTATTACAGCTGTTGAAACCTGAGGCTGGTCTGCCAGCAAGAAAAGCGCCGAGCCTATCTTGTCGGAACACGAGCGCACACCGGCCTGGATCGAAGACGCCTGCCCGGTCTGCCAGTTCTCGTTTCTGACGACCCTGATCGGCAAGTCGTCTATGGCGGCCTCAACTGCATTCGCGCTGGCGCCGGTAACAACGATGAGGCGGGAAAGCCCTGCATCGATCCCGGCCTTCGCCACAGCCCGCACGAATGGCTGTCCCTTCCAGCCCAGCAATTGCTTGGGGCGGCCGAAACGCGTGGATCCGCCGGCGGCCAGAATGACACCCGCGACCTCCTCGTGCGCCGCGAAGATCTTGCCGGGCTTCAACGCGGCAATAATGATGCTGTCGAAGCTAGGAAGCAGTGAGGTCGTGAGGCTGCCCGCCTGAGACTGCAACTCAGGTGTGTCGACCTGGTTCAGCAACACAACGCGCCGTGCGCCCGGCGGAATGTTCTTGAGTCCGCCCTGCGGATGTGTCAGTACTCGTGCAATTGCTGCGGCTGAAATTGGGGCTCCGAGGTCCAACCCGCTGAGCTCAGAGAAGAGCCTGGAGCGGTGCACCGCTTCGTCGGTTAGAGGTTGACCGAGCCCTTGCAACCCTGCGACCACGACGACCTGTTGAATGAACTCGGGGATGCATGGCTCATGCGCGGCAGGTGACTTCAAGGGCCTTTGGCGGGAGCCGTCCGCCTCAATGAAGAGTGACAGGCCACGCCGCGTACACATTGCGTGTAGCCGCGCCAGGAGCTGTTGGTTGAGAGCCTCAGTCCGTTGATCAGCTTGCAGCGGGCCTGTTACCACGGTAACGCGGGACGTTCCCACCTTGTTCAGATCCGCAGGAGAGCGGGCGACGATGTGCAGGTCGGCAAGGGCGGACTGCCACTCAGCAAGGTGCGTCGTGGCTGCGATAACCACTGGCGATGGCCACTCCGCCGCCAGCTGGAAGATGGCTGTGGTTTTGCCGCCCGCGCCGACGAACGCCACTGTGTGGGTCGACGTGACATCTGTGGCAGACCGCATGTCGGGCGTGAGCCGCAGCGCCTGACTCAAGGTCAGACCCACAGTTTTCCTCTGATCTCAGGACGGGTCAACAGAGCCTCCAGGACAGCGCCGCCGACTGCTAGCGACTTGTCAGACACGAGCTTGCACACGCCCGGGTCATCTCTGGGGTCCAGGTCACCAATTTTCATTCCTCTACGGACGGCCAGGCCGGGACGGAGCAGTCCGCGCAACACGCCCTTGAATGGCGCAAGAATTGCGGCCTCATCAATAGCCGCAATTGGCTCGCCTGCTTCCATGTGGGCGCCGATTTGCGCGGAGGAACGCAATGTGCCGTCCGCGGGCGCACGCAAGACGCGGCGCAAGTCGCCGTGAGGATGGGAAGTGTCGTCGAGAGCGGCACCCGCCCAAATCACTCTGCCGAGGGTGTGTCCGCGTTCGGTCTCGATGACGGCGTGACAGTTGCGCGGGGCGGTGAAGCCCGGTCCCAGTCCGACATACAGCCGCGCCTGATGTGAAAGAGGCTCCGGTGGCTGCTTTGTCATGCGGGCATCAATAATGGCCAACGGATGCAGCATGACAGCAGCGGCGCAATCCGGATCGACAATCACGGGGATCTGTCTTCTGGTGAGGATATTCAGAATCCCCAGAGGGTCCGTGGCATCCGTAGCTTTGCGTGCCGTGACGCCTTCCACGGTGGCGTGCCCATCATAGACTGCTTCGGCGAAGGACACGGTCCTCCGAACAGCCAGTGGGCATTGGAGTTCGGCTATAACAATGTTCAGACCGGTGCGAAACAGCCTTAGGGCGACGCCGCTTGCAAGATCGCCACCCCCGCGGATCAATACAATTGCAGGCATCAGAGCAGATCCTTGCCCTCTTGCAGAATCCGGCCGAACGCATGCAGCGTAACATATACGAACAGGAAGAAAAGGGTGTAGAGCAAGATGAATCCAACAGAACGCAAGCTGGGATCAGTCAGCCAGTCGAATATGTTGGAGGTGAGTTCGGTCGGATTCTTCAGGATATCCCAGCTATTGAGTCGGATGAACCGCCCGACATACAGCCCGATGCCGCTCAATGCAGCCACCCCAAAGACAAATCCCCAGCTCGCGGCGCGCCCTGCCTGTCTCCTGATGATCTCCTGCATAAGGTTGAGCGAGACTATACCCAGCAGCATCCCCGTCCACGAGAACCAGATGAGCAGGATCACGTCGTACCACAGCGGAACTTGCGACGCGCCCTGACTGAGGTGCTGCAGGTCCGTCAGGATGTAGGGGGCGTTAGGAAAGAAGATCAGCCAGAGAAAGGCGAACGCAGGAATGACGAAATACAGGAGCGCGCGGCGCCATGAAAGTACGTAGGCCAGGTAGGCCAGCACGAATGGAATCCAGGCCAGGAAAAGATTCCAGATCAGGTTCGAGTAGCGCACGGAACCACTGTAGGCCATTCGGGCTGCCACCAAAGCTATGCAAATGACCGACGCCGCGCTCAAGAGGCCGAATACGGCCATCTTGTACTTGTGCGCCGCGAAGATTGCACGAAGCTTGCTACTCATGAAACCTGCAAAAAACCGAGCAGCAAGGGATTCACTCGATCCGGCTTCTCATAATGAGGGATGTGACCGGTGTCTGCGATTCTGCGAAAATCAGCCTGAGGCACCAACTCAAGTATCGTCCGACTCTGCGCAATGGGCAGCGTCTGGTCGTTCTCTCCCCAGATGAGAAGGACCGGATTGCTGAGCTCGCCCAATCGTTTGTAGGCCTCGGGAACACCCGCCAGCATCCCGCTGCGTACAGTTGACAAGATGGCGCGTTTGAATCCTCGATACTGCATTTGATCGCGGTATCGCTGCTGGAACCTTGCGACCAGTGCGGGATCGAAGAAATCTGAGGCGACATTCTTGACCATCCGCTCAGTGCCGGCGATGCCCAGAATGAGCTCGCTGACGACAGGCAGCGTCGCCAGTCGGTACAGAAGGTTCAGGGGCATTGCCTGTGCGCCCACGGGATCGATCAGAACCAGCCGGCCCACACGCTGAGGGAAGTCCACGGCAAATGACGTGGCGATTGCCCCGCCCATGGAGAGACCTAGCAGGTCCACACGCTCCAAGCCGAGAACGTCCATAATGCCAAGCAGCTGCCCGACGAAAAGCTCCATGTTGTAAGTCAAGCGCGGGCGATCGGAGAATCCGCGGCCGAAGAGATCGTAACGGAGGGTTCTCATTCCTGCGCTCGTCAAAGCCGCGAACGTTGGGTCCCAGATGAAATACGGAACTGAGAACCCGTGTACGAGCACCACCTCTGAACCGCTCTCCGGCCCACCCAGCTCGTAGTGTGTGTAACCCTGTCTGAGACGCACGAACGAGCCTGCCGCCGAGGCTCGCGTAGGACCGTCGAGGTCATGATCCTCACCTCGATAGATGAAATCGCAATTCATCTTAGCTTGCCCAAGGCGCGCAGTACGCGCTCGGGAGTGAACGGGAACTCGTTGATCCATACCCCGGTTGCATCATGGATGGCAGCGGCAATGGCCGGCACCAAGGGCAGGAAGGGGATCTCGCCGACGCCGCGGGCTCCCCAGGGTCCATTGGGTTCGGCGACCTCAACCAAGACGGAGTCAACGTGCTCGGGTATATCCAGGATGGTGGGTAGCAGGTAGGTGCTGAGCTGATCGGTCAAGACTCGGCCATCTCTGGTCTTCATGTCCTCGGTGACTGCGTAGCCCTGGGCTTGGACGACGGCGCCCTCGATTTGGCCCACAACCAGATCGGGATTGATAGCCTTCCCTACGTCGTCGGCAACCACCACGCGCTCCAGCCGGACGTGACCAGTCTCTGTGTCGACCTCAACCTCAACCGCTTCCGCCGCGTAGGCATATGAGAAGTTAGGCGTTGAATATCCTGTGTCCTCGTCGAGGTGTGTAGTCTTTGGCGCAAAATATGTGAACTCTGCAATGGCTGGTCGTTCCTCATTCTGCCACTTTTTCAAAGCCGCCTCGGCAGCGCCTTTGATGGCGTTGCCTGCCATGAAGGTCATTCGGGAGGCCGAAGCCGAGCCTGCATTCTCCTGGTCCGCGGAATCAGACGGAATGACCGTCACGCGATCAGTTGTGACGCCCACCGCCTCCGCCGCCATCTGGGCCATGACCGTGTGTGTTCCTTGACCCACCTCGGCTCCGGCATGGTGCAGGATCACGTGCTCGATCCGACCGTCGCCATGAATCTCCACTTTGGCCCAGGAGTTCTCCTGATAGCCAAAGGAAAAACCCACATTCTTGAAGCCCGCGGCAAAACCCCTCCCCCGGACGGATGCCGATCGAGTTTCAGCATTTCCCCGAGGAGGGGACTGCTGCCAGCCAAACTTGTCCGCTGCCGCCTGTATTACTTCTGGCACGCTCACGGGTCCGGGTGCCGGAGTGCCGACGCCCAGCGTCAACCCATCCCGCAGAGCGTTCTTGAGGCGGAACGCAACCGGATCCATTCCGAGCTTCTCAGCCAGCTTGTTCATTTGACTTTCTGCCATGAACAGGGCTTGTGGCGCCCCGAAGCCCCTAAATGCCGCGCCGGGGACATTGTTCGTGTAAACGCCGTATACGTCGGTCTTTACATTCGGTATGAAGTAAGGCCCTGTTGAGGTGATCGCCGCGTTGCCCAGGACTTTGTTGGAGGTATACATGTAGGCGCCCGCATCTCCAACAATCTCATTTTCGGCGGCGACCAACTTGCCATCCCTGGTGGCTCCCCACTTGGAGCGCAGAACTGCGGCGTGGCGCTTGCCGTGTCCGATGATTGATTCGCGTCGGCTCCAGATGATCTTCACCGGCCGTCCCAGTTTCCATGTGGCGAGCGCCAGCACGACCTGCACCGATAAATCCTCACGTCCCCCGAAGGCGCCCCCGATGGCGGGATAGATGATCCGTATCCGTTCTTCGGGGAGGCCAAGCGCATGGGCTACCGAGCTTCGATCAGCATTTGTCCACTGACCCGCGCAGGCAATCGTGATGCGACCCTCGTCGTCAATGTAGGAAATTCCTGCCTCGGGCTGCAGGTAGGCGTGTTCTTGGGAAGGTGTGCGATATTCGGCCTCCACGATCACATCGGCATTCTTGAAGGCCGGGACCGTGTCTCCCTTTCGGATCTTGTAGTGTACGCAGACATTCGTGTCGCCGCGTTCAGGATGGAGCAGCGGTGACCCAGGTCTCATCGCTTCAACCGGATCGCTCAGGATCGCCAGGTCCTCATACTCGACGTCGATCAGCCGTGTTGCAGCCTGAGCAGCAACCTCGCTCTGACCAACGACTACTGCCACCTGATCGCCGACAAAACGGACAATGTCGGCGCCCGGAATCGATGAGCCGGGACCGCACAAGACGGGCTGATCGGGGATCTGAAGGCCATACTCATTCACCGGCACGTGGACTGCCGTGAATACCGCCACCACGCCTTCAGCCGCCGCCGCCTTGCTTGTGTCAAGGCTCAGGATCCGTGCATGCGGTCTCTCCGCAAATAGGATCTTCATGAACAGCATATCGGGCATGGAGAGGTCACCCGAATACAGCGCCTCACCTGTGACCTTGCCCTGCGCGTCCGTGCGCGCAACCGACTTTCCGATAGCCTGCATAGGTTTCTCCGAGATCGTATGATCCGCCAATATTATACGCCGCGCCCCATTCTGAACCTTTCCAAGCATCCTAGCTCGCCTGGGCCAGGGCCGCGTGGGAAGGAGCTTGTGTCTCGAGAGGGGGCAACGCCGGCCGCGAGCCAAAGTAGGTCCGGCCTGTATGGATTGCCGATGCGTTGATACGGCATCCCCCAATTCAGCGCAAAATGGCAAGTCGAATCCTCAGCCAGACCAACTACGGGGACGCGGCGCGCATCATGAGAACTAAGAGGCCGTCTAGTTCCCGTCAGATGCCGTCGTCGATCTGCCTTGGCTGTCTACCGCGTATACGGCGATGCTTGGTATCTCAAGTCTGTGCCAGGCTGGCGTCTTCGATCGCCTGGACTATTTTGTAGTATCCCGTGCATCTGCACAAGTTGCCGGTAATGGCCTGCTGGATGTCATCTTTTGAGGGATGCGGCCGTTCTTCCAAGAGCTTTGCGCCGGACATGATGAAGCCAGGCGTGCAGTACCCGCATTGGACGGCCCCATCCTGGACGAATGCCTCCTGGAGGGGGTGTAGCCTTCCGGCGCTGGCGAGGCCCTCGATTGTGACAATCTCAGCCTCGTGTGCGCGCGGCGCAGGTACCAAACATGACATGACTGCCTGGCCGTCCAAGTACACCGTACAGGCGCCACATTCCCCCTCGGCGCAGCCCTCTTTTGTCCCAATCAGCGCCGCTTCTTCCCGAAGAAGCCGCAGAAGTGTCTTATCGTGGCCCGTATTGAATGTGTATACACGGCCGTTGATGGTTGTTCGGATCGGCGTGCCGCTGCCGTGCACCGCGACCGTGCGGCCCGCCCGCACTGGACGTTCCAGTCCTTGCCCTTGGCTATCGGCGCGGCGTAGCCCCACGTTTCCCCATAGCAGCACGGGCGCGGAAGGGAAGCCCTGCCGCTCCGTCCGATCTCGGAGGGATCGCAAAGCGCGAGCAGTAATCACCTTCACCATCTCCTGACGATAGGCCGCCGAACTGCGGATGTCATCGATGGGGCGACTCGCCCTCATGGTCAATTCGGAAGCGGTGGCCAACACGTCGTCCGTGAGAGTCTTGGCAACCAGGAAGGCCTCAGCCTCCGGCGCACGGATAATCGTAGGTGCAACGGCTCCGAGGCCGATTGTGACCGACTCGACGCGCTCGGCTCGAGTCTTCAGCACGACCGCCACATTGACCAACGAAATCGCCTGGGCCCGGCGCAGGGCAAGTTTGACAAACGTCCCGCGCTCTTCGCCGGAGAGCCCACGGAAGGAGATGTCCACCAGCAGCTCGTCGGCCTCCATCACGGTCTTTCGCACGCCCGTGTAGAAGTCAGCCAGGGGCACGGTTCGCTGCCGGCGCCAGGAAGCCAGAGTCACGGATGCATCCAGCGCTACCAGCGGTGTGATCGTGTCGTTGGCGGGCGACGCCGTAATGAGGTTGCCGGCCACGGTCCCGCGATTTCGGATTTGGGGAGCGCCCACCTCCCATGCAGCACGAGCCAATGGGTAGGCCCTTTCGCGCACGATTGGCGAGGCTACACAGTCATTGTGCGTCACCAGGGGGCCCAAGTGCACGATGCCGTCGTCCCCCATGTGGACGCGGTTCAGATCCGGTATGCGCGTGATATCAACGAGGCAGTCGATTCCGCTGCGCACGCCTCGCTCCAGTTCTAGGATCAGGTCCGTCGCACCGGCCACAACGCGGGCGCGTTCCCGTTTTTCGGCCAGGATGCTCAGGACGTCATCAATGGTGTCTGGCTGTCTATACTCGTGCCACACTTGGGTGCCTGTGTAATTGCACTAAGGCGTCAGGCCTTGCTCACATCAGCCTGCAGGATGCTAAGTTGGCGATCTACCTTCGACCGGTCGAGCCTATTTTCCGCTCCCCGTTATGGCTTCCGAACGCCGATTGAACGTCTCAACGGCCTGACGTCCAAGAGCGGTGATGTTCCGGATTGCGGCGGGCAACGCAGTGTCGTCGCCTATGCTGGCTTCGACATTGTCGAGCGCGTGGCTGATCTGGTCTGCCAGGTCAAAGAATGCGAGATCGAAATTGTACACTTGCTCCAAGTCCTTCTCGTTGATCTTGACAGCGTCAAATAGGCCTGCATAGCCTCGGGCTGCAGTCCGGATCTTGTCTGTGAAGGTTCGGAGCTGGAGGCTCGCCTTCTCGATGTCATCCACGTACTCAATCTTGCCTGCACTCACCATGTCGGCTTGCAGGTTCGACAACCGTTTCCACAGCTCTTCAAAGCGTTTGGCTACCGTGTCGCGTACAAGCTTATCGGCTGCACGACGGTTCTCGCGCTGGATATATCCACTGAATCCGGGAACCAATGAAATCAGCTTCGTCAACGGATCCATTTGGCCACTGATGTTCTGGTACATGTCAGCCATTCCTGCCTCCTGTACTGATCTACGGAGAAACCCGCCCTTGGTTTCAATCCATTATACTATGCCGCTCCCGAGGACCGCCGAAAAGTCCTTCCGTTCAAAGTGGACACGTGTGGTCTATCCTGGCGACGGGCCTGCGTTAACACGGCCGGCCGCAATCAGGCGGCAGTATAATTCGAGTACACTAAAAAACTGCAGGAGGAGGGATTGCATGTCTGGCTTGACTGAGGTCTTTTCGCTGGTGGATGATGCGGTATCTGTCGAAGGAACAGGCATCAAGATCAAGGATGAAAAGAGATTGCGTGCCAGGATCGGTAAGCTGGTCGAGGCGTCCGCCTTGGGCTCTGGCAATATCCAAGGCTGGGCGCGGTACGTAGTTCGCTCTGCGGCCCTGGCGCTCGGTATTGTTCCGGCCTCGATCCACGAACTCTATGTGGCGCGCGGCCGAGGCGAAGTACCACTAACGTTCACTACCCCGGCTCTCAATCTGCGGGTCATGTCGTACGATGCCGCGCGGGCTGTATTTCGCGTCGCGGGCAAGATGAAGGCGGGTGCGTTCATCTTTGAGATTGCCCGGTCTGAAATTGGCTACACAGCCCAGCGGCCCGCTGAATATGCGACCAACGTATTGGCAGCGGCCATTGCCGAAGGATGGTCTGGCCCGATTTTTCTTCAAGGCGACCACTTCCAGGTCTCCGCGAAGAAATATGCGTCCGATCCGACATCGGAGGTAGCCGCGGTCAAAGACCTCACGGCCGAGGCCGTCGCCGCAGGCTTCCTCAACATTGATATAGACACGTCCACACTAGTAGATATCACCAGGCCAAGTGTCCCCGAACAACAGAAAACCAACTTTGATCTTTCCGCTGAATTCGGCGCGCACGCGCGGCAGCTTCAGCCAGCGGGAGTGACCATCTCGATCGGTGGTGAGATTGGCGAAGTCGGGGGTCACAATTCGACAGTTGAAGAATTGCGGGCCTTTATGGACGGCTTCCGTGCGCGCATGCAGAAGCTGGCGCCGGGCAAGCCGGGATTGAGCAAAATCAGCATTCAGACCGGAACATCGCACGGTGGGACCGTATTGCCGGACGGAACGCTGGCAAAGGTCAATATCGACTTTGACACCTTAAGGGAGCTTTCGCGCGTGGCCCGCAAGGAATATGGACTGGGCGGAACCGTGCAGCACGGTGCAAGCACGCTGCCAGAAGACGATTTCCATAAGTTCGTCGAAAATGAGGCCGTTGAAGTGCACTTGGCCACGAATTTCATGACGATTTTCTACGACACGGCTCCAGCGGATCTTAGGAAGGCTATGTATGGATGGTTGGACAAGAATGCGGCCTCTGAGCGAAAGCCAGGCATGACCGATGAACAGTTCTACTACAAGACTCGCAAGAATGCCATCGGCGCGTTCAAGAGCGAGATGTATGCGCTTCCGGATTCCGTGAGGGTCAGGTTGAGCTCGGCCTGGGAGGCACAGTTCTTGAAGCTGTTCGAGCTACTGGGAGCAAATGGCACACGTCAGTTTACCGACAGGTTCGTGCGGCCAATTCCCGTGCTACCAGACACCAAATCGTACCTCGGTCCGGATGCCTCCGCCATTCTTGCGGATGACCTGCAGGACTAGAGGCAGGTCGTGCTGCAGCGTGAGCGCTGAACGAGGAGTTGCCCGTTCTTGAATTTTGCGTCTGAGCAGGGCATAGGCCCGGACCGTTACAGCGTCATTCCTCGTACGGCGATCTTCCTCCGGCGAGGCGAGACTTATCTCTTGCTGAAGGGTGCACATGGCAAGAGATTGTGGGCGGATAGGTACAATGGAATCGGCGGTCACGTCGACCGCGGCGAGGACATACTGACATCGGCCGCACGCGAACTGGAAGAAGAGACAGGCCTACGGGCGAATCTTTGGCTCTGCGGGACGCTGATCGTGGACGCGGGTGAGGTTGGGGTCGGACTGTACATTCTCAGCGGTGAGCCGTTGGGCGGCAAACTGCGATCGTCAGTCGAGGGTACTCCGGAATGGATCCCATACGACCGCCTGCATGCGCTGCCGACTGTCGAAGATCTGGAAGTCCTCGTGTCCCGGATTCATGGAATGAAGCGAGGTGATCCGCCCTTCTGCGGCAGATCATTTTATGACAACCATGGCAGGTTACAGGTCGAGTTCGCCGCCTAAGAGACATGCAATGATTCTGGAGCCAGGCGCCGGGTACCGATTCGTCGAATCACAAACTCAATCTGCGCTGCTTACCCTGGCCTAGGGGGAGGTCTTTT
>JBGPAT010000044.1:0-12956 GCA_041480885.1 Anaerolineae bacterium | reverse complement strand
GTTCATGAAATCGCGCCAGATTGGATACCGGTCAGGATCCCAGATGCGGTGCAAGTCCTTGAAGGCATCCTCCCGCTTCCAGCCAAGGCGCAGGATGCGGTACAAAGTGATAAACCCGGTGGCGCGGTAGTTGGCCTGGCAATGAACGAGGATTCTTGTCCCTTTTGCGGCGTCCATGGCGTTCATGAATTCTTCAAGGTTTCGCTGCGTGGGCTTATCCCACTCAACAGGTATGCCGACGTATTTCATGCCATGCGACTCGACCAGCGCCGCCTCGTCGGGCAATGCATTCTCAGATGTGGGCGTCGCCAGATTGATGACCACCTTGATGCCGGATTTTGCGACGTTCGCCAATTGTTCAGCGGTTAGCATGCCGCTGGTCAGCAGGCTCTCCGTCAGGGGCAGGAAGTTGTAGATATCCTGCAGCACTACTTCACCCGCACCGTCATGCCATTTGTCATGCGCTGCAGATCGTCCGGTGTCAGTTCGAAGATGGCATTGGGAGTCCCGGCCGCCGCCCATATGGTCGCGTAATTCAGCAGGTCTTGGTCAATGTAGGTTTCCATGGGCTGTGCGTGGCCAAGGGGTGGCACACCGCCGATTGCAAAGCCCGTCACGTTGCGCACGAAATCGGCATCCGCGCGTCCGATCGTCTCGCCCGCGTACTCGCTGAGACGGTGTTCGTCCACGCGGTTGGCACCGCTGGTCAAGACCAGCAGCGGTTTGCCTGTAACCTTCCCCCTAAAGATCAATGACTTTGTAATCTGTCCGAGACTGCAACCGGCGCGGTCAGCAGCTTCCTGCGAAGTGCGCGTGCTTTCAGCGAATTCGAGCACCTTTGCGGGGAAGCCGCCCGCCTTGAGCAGGTCTTGTACTTTCTGTGCAGTAGGAGAGAGAGGCATGGCTGAATTACCCGACGTAATAGAACACTGTGTGGTACTCCAGATCGAAGATCATGCTGTGTAACCCGTTGGCAAGAGAGCTCAGGTCCTAAGACCGAGGCGGGAGGCGTTAGAATCGCAGCGGAGTATATCGTAGATTGGCCACTGAACAAGAGATCTATGCCGATTACGCGCGGCAATACGAGGCACTGATCTCACACGAGGACCGCCAGGGAAATATCTTGAACGCCATCCAGGACATAGCTCCACTGGAGGGGAAGATGGCGCTGGACGTCGGCGCGGGGACGGGGCGCCTGGCCGTTCGGCTGGCTCCGGATGTTCGAGCTCTCTTGGCATTTGACTTGTCGACCAGCATGCTGGAAATCGCGCATGAAAAGCTGAGTCGCCTCGAGCACGTGCACTGGTTGGCCGCGGCTGCCGATTATCGCCGCCTACCCCTGTTGCCTCACAGCGCTGACCTGATCGTCTCAGGCTGGAGTGTGAGCTATGTAGCGGTGTGGAATCCGGAAGGCTGGCGCGTGCAGGCTGAGAGCCGGCTTACCGAAGCGAGCCGTGTGCTCCGCTTTGGCGGAATAGCCATTCTATTGGAATCGCTGGGGACGGGGGTTGAATCGCCACGTCGCCTACCGCATCTGGAACGCCTCTATGACTGGCTGGATGAACAGGGATTCTCGAAGAAATGGATCCGGACGGACTATGAGTTTGAGTCAGCCCAACTTGCCGACCGGCTGACGGGCTTCTTCTTCGGTGCCGAGATGAAGCAGCAACTTCGGCGAGGACGTACGGCTATCCTTCCGGAATGCACGGGCGTCTGGTGGAGGCAGTTCTAGCTCGCTCGCCGATTTGAGTCGACCACGGGCAATTTGGCTGGCGGGCGGCGCGGGCCTCAGACCGGCTCGTTCCTGATGAAGGTGCCATTACGCAGTTCGGCGAGCGCCTGCTCAATCTCTTCCCTGGTGTTCATGACGAAGGGCCCGTAGGGCGCGATGGGTTCTTTGAATGGGATCCCTGCTATCAACATAAACCGGACCGGATGGTTCTCCGTCTTGACACGGACCTGATCACCATCGTCCAACCTGATCATCCGCACGGCGCCGACAGTCTGATCTCCAAAGACGCCTTCGCCCTCAAAGATATATGCCAAGGCGGTGTAACCATTTGGGATAGGCTGAATGAATTCAGTGTCCGGGGCAAGCTGGGCATCCAGATAAAGCGGCGCGGCGGCAATCTCGGTCACAGGGCCGCGGATGTCCCAAGCTGTCCCGGCGACAACGCGCAGCCTCACCCCGCCTTCTTCGTGCGTCGGTATGGTTTCAGCACTGACTTCCTGATAACGCGGCGCGATCATCTTTGATTTGGACGGCAAATTCACCCACAACTGAAAACCGAAGATGTTGCCGCTTGGGCCGCGGCGCGGCATTTCCTCATGCAGTATGCCCCGGCCGCTAGTCATCCATTGGACATCACCGGGACCGATCAGGCCGCTGTTGCCCAGGCTGTCACGATGCTGCGTCGATCCTTCGAGCATGTAGGTGACGGTTTCAATCCCGCGATGCGGATGCATCGGAAAGCCTCGGATGGGCCCCTCGATAGGGTCGTTGAAGGCGAAGTGGTCGAAGAGCAGGAAGGGATCGAATTCATTGCTGATGCGTGGCGCGAGCGAACGACGAAGCAGCACGCCCGCGCCTTCGATCACATATTGCGGTTCGATGACTTTGGATACGGATCTGCTAATAGGCATACGCTTATGATGAGACGGGCGCTCCGGAAATTACGCCTAAGTCGGTGGCTCTCACGTGGTCATGGCGGACAGCCCGCCTGCTCGGGGGATCAAGGTGAGGCCTGAGAGTCAGCCGAATCCCACCATTTGGAGAGCTGCGAATAGGTCCTCCGCGGCTGCGCGGCATAGTGCGAGATGTCGTTGAAAAGCATGAGCCGCGCGCGCACCGGATCCTTGAAATCCAGGATATTCAGGCACGCGGGGGCCTGGTCCAGGCGATCGCGGTAGCCGCGGGCGTCGAATCCAAGCAGACTGCTAATCACCAAGCGCAGGGTTGCTTTGTGCGAGACGACCATCACGTTCTGGTCGCGGTGCTTGACCACAATCTCCCGGATGACAGGCAGGGCGCGAGCCAGGACGCTGATTCCAGACTCCCCGCCTTCGGGCGCGACAGTAAAGGGATCGGCCTCCCAGGAGGCATACTCTTCCTGGAAGCGCGTCTCGACTTCTTGCCGGGTCAATCCTTCCCAGTGCCCGTGCCGAATCTCTTGCAGGCCCTCCGCAGGGAGCAGCTGCAAGCCGGCATGTGGACGGCAGAGAATATCCGCCGTTTCCATGGCCCGGTCCAAAGTGCTGGAGTATACGGCGATGATCTTTTCCGGCGCCAGCCGCAGCGCAAGATGCCCGACCTGATCGCGGCCCTCTCGCGAAAGATGAACATTCTCGGCACCTGAGAACTTGTCTTCCTCAGTGAGCGGTGTGGCACCGTGGCGAACGAGCAACAGCCGAGTCGTCACGCCGAGTCCAGCAGCATTCCTGCGAGCAGCGCCGTGCGCGGCGCCAGGCTTGGGATATGAATGTATTCGAGATCCCGCTGGTGCGCGTGCGCGCCCAGTGCGCCGAAACCATCCAGCGTCGGCGCCAGCTGCGAAGTGAAGTTGCCATCGGAAGCGCCGCCTACGCGAGCCGCGCCGATGTGAAAGCCCAGTTCGCGCGCAAGGCCCTGCGCCTTTTCCAAGAGTCTTAGAGTCCCGTCCGAGGGCTCCATCGGCGGGCGGTTGATGCCGCCGCGGATTTCATACTCAGTCCCCTCCAGAGGCTGGATGGCGCGCAGTGCGGCATCTACGCGAGCGGCTTCCCCAAGAGACCAAATGCGCACGTCCAGGTCAACCCTTACATGATCCGCAACTACATTGGCGACGGTTCCACCGTGGATGACGTTTGGGCCAAGGGTCGTGCCCTTTTCGAGGTCCTGCAGCTTGACGACCTGCTGAATCAGATGTGCGGCGCTGACAATGGCATTCCTGCCCTTTTCGGGCTCGATTCCCTGATGCGCGGCCCGGCCGTGAACCAGGATCTCGTAGTCGCCCACGCCTTTCCGTGCAATCTTCAAGTCCCCATTCATAAACGGGGGCTCCAGCACGAGCACGGCGACGGCACCGCGTGCCAGATCTTGAATGAAGGGACGAGACGCATCAGAACCGATCTCCTCGTCCGGGGTCAACAGCAGATCAACGGTCCATGCTGGCATGTTTCGCAGAGTTTGAATGGCCCGCAGTGCCCACAGCGCCTGTATGGCGCCGGCCTTCATGTCGTAGGTTCCTGGTCCGTAGGCCTTTTCACCTTCAATGCGCCAGACCTCCGCCCACGAGCCGACGGGGTAGACGGTGTCGAAGTGCGCAAGCAGCAGGATCCGCTCGGGGCTCTTGCCGGGGATTTGGGCGTGCAAGATATCGCCAAGCTCACTGGGGTGCCGGCTGATCCGTCCCAGCGAACCTAGCCAGCCTTCCATCACATCCTGTACCCGATTTACACACTCTTTGTTGCGAGAAGGAGACTCGATACGTGCCAATGCTTCGATATCGCTCAGGATATCGCCTGCATGCTCCTGAAGAAAGCCAAGCAACTTCTGCATCAACCCACCGTTGGCGGCGCTAGCAGTCGGAAGGGCCGACTTCCCAGTGGGTGGCGGTAGCCCAGCTTTCAGCACCGGCCATCACAATATCGCACACGCCGTCTTTTACGTCATAGTAGGCATCCAAATCATTCGCATGATACTTGGCGAGGGCACTCTTCACTTGAGCATAGGCTTGTGCCGCGGCGGCGTGGGCGCGCAAGTAGTCTCGAAACAACAATGGGTAGCGTTGGTTCGGGCGATCCGAAAGTCGCACGTGGATATTGGTTGGTCGTTTGCCGGCCCCCGCCTTGAAGACCCACTTCTCCCATTCCCCGACGAGGCCAGGCTTGCCGGCAGGAATGTGATCGGCTGAGATCGTCTCGATGCGTGCGTAGCCCATCTGGTGCAGCGTCTCCTCAATGAGCGGGCTGAGCGCCGCGGTCGTAATCTGAATGTCAATGATATCCTTGGCAGCGAGCCCGGGAACCGCAGTGGATCCAATGTGGTCGATGCGAAGAGCAAGTCCGCCAAGTCTTTGGCGAAGAAGTTGGCCGATCTTCAGGAATTCCTGCGGCCATTGTTCTCGATACGGGACCACGGTGATCATGGGAGCGGGCATCGCATATTACTCCGTGCTAGTCTCGCGGATAGAGGCCGGTCTGGGGCAATCTTAGGCAAGCTGCTGGGGGTGGCCCGAGCCGGCGCCAGTTGACCAAGTATAACAAACCCCCCGCCTCGGTTGAATTGCCGCCTTTTCCCGGTCGTGTCGCTGAGGCTTGTGGCCCGTCATAGTGTCCATTGCCGCCTGGATCCCCAAACAACGGCGCGAGGCACGCCGAGGGGCGCCAATCCGACGTCGCCATGTCCGTCGCTGACTACGAACTCATGAATGCGGTGCGCAGAACGCGGCTCGGAGCGGCCTGCCGGTATTTCCATGTATAATTCTGACGACGCCGGATTCGGGGAGTGGATGATTGGCAGTGATGGAGCCCCCAGTGCTTCCGCATTTGGGCTTGCCGGCCGCTACTCTTTTGGGGCGGGTTAATCGATGGGACTTCCAAGCCTTACAATTTTCTTTCCCTGCTACAACGACGGTGGGACCATTGCGACGATGATCATCCGCGGCATGCAAGTGGCGCCCACGGTCACGGATGATTTCGAGATCCTCGTGATCAATGACGGCAGCCAGGACGATTCGGGACTGATCCTTGAGGAGATGGCCCGCCTGTATCCCGCGCATCTGCGTGTGATGCAGGAGCCGCGTCCGAGCGGCTACGGTGGCGTGCTCAGGAAGGGATTCGCCGCCGCCCGGAAAGACTGGATCTTCTATACGGATGGCGACGCCCAATACGATCCGCGCGAACTCAGCGCGTTGATCGACCATATCGGGGACGGGGCGGATATGGTAAACGGCTACAAGATTAAGCGGCATGACCCCATCCACCGCGTATGGATCGGCCTCGCGTACCAATACTTCGTGAAGCTGGCGTTCGGGCTCGTGATCCGCGATGTAGATTGCGACTACCGCTTGATGAGACGTTCGATCTTTGACGGGATAAGCTTGGAATCAAAGAGTGGAACCATCACGTTCGAGATGGTCAAGAAGATACAGGATGCCGGATTCAAGATCAACGAAGCGCCCGTGCACCACTACTATCGGCAGTATGGCGTTTCCCAGTTCTTCAACATCCCTCGCGTCGTTCGTACACTGCTCGACATGATGCGCTGGTGGTGGCGCCTGGTGATCCGCAGGGATCACCTCAAGGCTTGAAGGATTGGATGGCGGAGATGACGCTCTGCACGTCTTCCGGTGAAAGATGCGGTCCGATGGGTATGCTCAGCACGGTCTGAGCCGATTGCTCGGTGATCGGGAAGGCGCCCGAACGAAAGCCCATTTCCGCATAGGCCTGTGAAAGGTGCGGCGGCACGGGATAATGGACGAGCGTTCCGATGCCGCGGCGCGTCACATGCTGCTGCAACTCGTCGCGCCGGGGGTGCCGAACGACGAATAAGTGCCAGGAGGGAACAACTCCCTGCGGGACACGGGGCAGTGTGAGTCCCTCAACGCTTTGCAGCACGTCGAGGTACTGCGCGGCAATCCGCCTGCGCCGGGCATTCCATTCGTTGAGGTGATGCAGCTTCACTCCCAGAAACGCCGCCTGCAGCGGATCCAACCTCGAGTTGTATCCCTTGACCTCGTTGGCATACTTGGTGCGCGAACCGTAGTTGCGCAGCACCCGTATGCGATCAGCCAGATCATCATCGTTGGTGGTGACTGCGCCGGCATCGCCCAGCGCACCCAAATTCTTGCCGGGATAAAAGCTCCAACCCGCGGCGTCCGACAATGTACCTGCCAGTCGGTTCTTGTAGAGCGCTCCGTGCGCCTGCGCGGCGTCCTCGATCACTTTCAGGCCGTGGCGCACTGCGATGTCTTGCAGCGGATCCATGTCCGCAGGCTGGCCATACAAGTGCACGGGGAGGATGGCCTTGGTTCTGCCGGTGATGGCGCGTTCCACTCGCGCGGGGTCCAGGTTGAACGTGAGCGCATCCGGTTCGACAGGGACCGGCACGGCTCCCGCATACGATACCGCCAACCAGGTGGCAATATAGGTGTTCGCCGGAACGATGACTTCATGACCCGGGCCGATCTCGAAGGCTCTCAGGATGAGGTGGAGTGCCTCCAAGCCGTTCCCGAGACCGACGCAGTGTTTTACTCCGCAGTAAGCGGCAAACTCGCGCTCGAAGCCCTCGACTTCTTCACCGAGTATGTACCAGCCGGATTCCATGACGCGCCGATAGGCCGCATCCAATTCTGCTTGCAGCTCCCGGTAGGGCGTCTTCAGGTCCAAAAAGGGGACAGTCATGTCTTCGTGCCTCCAACGGTGCGGCTGAATTCAGAGTACTCATCCAAGTAATCCGTCTCAGCGTAGAATTCGGAAGCGATCACCAGGCAGACGCTGCCTGCGGAGAAGTTGTTGATTTCGCGCCACGCCAGCGGTGGAACGTATAATCCGCAATCCGGGCGATCCAGATGGAAGCCGTCTTTTCGGCTGCCATCGTCGACGATGACATCGAAACTCCCAGACATCGCAATGAGGACCTGCTCGCACGTCTTCAGGGCGTGCGCGGCGCGCATCTGTCCGGTGGGCACCCCATAGAGATAGAAGATCCTCTTGATGTCAAAGGGAATATGCCGCCCGGCCTCAAGAAACGAGAGATTGCCGCGAGTATCGGTCACCTTGGGAAGTTCGAGAATCATGCAGCCTTTAGGGTTCATGAGTTGTGAGGAGGCGCGCTTGGCTTCGTCGGATTTCGTTATGGCTCCAAGGGACTAAGGGGTGCCGCCATCAACGCGAGCCAGCAAGTCCGAGGCACGATAGATGTGCAGGAAATCTACTCCGTTCATCCAGATCGTCTTCTCCGGCGCAATGCCCTGCAGGTCCGCTGCCAGGCCATTTCTCTGCTGATTGTAATAGTCGACCACCGCGTACTTTGACCCCCGAAGGATGCTAACGATCTGCGGATCGGACAGGACCAGGTTGTTCATGGGGACGGTATGCCCGAGGAAGTAGTACGAGAAACAGCCGTAGCCGTTGGCGGACATGACCGTGATTTGATCGGCCCCGGACTTGTGCGAGAGATAGGCGGCCGCCTGGTCCAATCCGGCGCCATACCCAGTTCCGTCAAGCACCGGGTTTTGAATGCCTGGCTGCAGCGCCTCCAGTAGCGGATTGTAGTACGTAATGTAGTAAGGATAGAAGCCCACTGACGAGGCGAACTGAATTGCGATCACCATCCCCAACACGCTCCAATTGATCCAAGGTCGCGCCAGCCCGGGCCAGCGGCGCCCAAGAAAGTCCAACCCTCGCGAGATGCCGATGCCGGCCAGCAGGTCCAAGGCGATGAAGCTGGTAAGAATATAGTGCGGCGGCTTGGGTCCTTGCTGGACGGCGAACAGCAACACGAAGGCAGCCGCCAGGATGATGGCATATGCCGCAATGAGCCTGTAGGTCTGGTCGCTATGGCGCCGAAAATATGCGACGGCAACCACGAGCCCAACCACCAAGCCGACCCACGTAACAGGGCTGCTTCGCCACGCCAGGTCTGATAAGTAGACCTTCAAGCCGGCCCCCACACCTTCCAACGGGAAACCTGTCGGCTCCAAGCCGGGCAAGACCGAGAGTCGCGCGCCTTGAAATGCATAGCTCAGGGCATTCCCGTACACGTCGGACAGCATCGTGCCTGGGGCAACCCACATCCCCGGCCAGAAAAGTACATAGGACACTGCCAGCGCGGCCACCCAGAGGCCGAAGGTCTTGGTCGCCGCCCAGGCGTTTTGCCGCCATTTCCTGTGTCGCGATTGCAGCACGCTGACGAGCAGGCACAAAATGACCATGGGAAACAACACTATGCCCGACGATTTTGTCAACTGAGCCAGCGCGGCAGACACAGCGGACACAATTAGCACGCTGAGCCTTCGATCGGTGTACAGGTACACGAGCAGGCCGAGCATAGAAATGAGGACGAAGAGGCCCAGCAGGGCCTCGTGATTGAGCAGGCGGGAATGTCCCAGAAAAAAAGGTGAGATGCTGATCAGAGCAGCGGAGAAGAAGGCCGCACGCTTGTCCAGCAAACGCCAGATCAGGAAACACGCCACCAACATCAGGATCACAACGCCCGCTACCTGGATGGCGCGACTGACCGTGAGGAGCTGCAGCGGGTCCTTGCCGTGCTCAGGCAGGAAGAGGTCGAACTTGCCGGGTTTCAGGTATCCCTGGCCGAGGGCGCGATATTCCGGAAAATAGACGAGCAGCCCCGCCGTGACGATCCACATGGTTGTCACGGCCGGATGATACTCATAGATGGTGTTTTCGAATTGGCGTTGGCCAAGTGCGTAGTAGAAGTTGGCACTTTGCCTCAGCCAGAATGGTTCGTCCACTGACGTGAACCGGCCCAATCCCGCCATGCGTGGAATGCTGCTGACAACAACCAGCAGCACAACCAGCAAGACATCCTTGAGTCTACTCATGCCTTCGTGGACTCGGGCCTCTGAGTCTCCCTTTCCCACCTCAAATTCTACTATACCGGACGCTGCCAGATTGCAGCCGTGGTGTCCGAACAAAGTCCTTATGAGGCTGTGTGCCGCGTCCCGCACGGTATAATGGCTTGCCGCGCTGCCACGATGATAAGAACGCTGATCGCCGGGCTGGGTTCGATAGGTCGCCGTCATCTCCGCAATCTTGTCACACTAGGTGAGACGGATGTTGTCTTGCTCCGCTCGCAGCATGCGACGCTGCCCGACGATGAATTGACCGGGTATCCTGTGGAGACAGACCTCCAGGAGGCCCTGGAGAAGTACCGGCCAGCTGCGGTGATCGTGGCAAATCCAACAGCTCTCCACTTGGGCGTGGCGATTCCGGCTGCGGAAGCCGGATGTGCAGTCCTAATCGAGAAGCCTGTATCGCATTCGCTGGAAGGCCTGGATGGCCTGCGGGCCGCAGTCACGAACGGCGGCGCAAACTTGCTGGTCGGCTTCCAACTCCGTTTTCACCCCGTCTTGGTTCGCGCGCGCCATTGGATCGCCAACGGCGAGCTTGGGCGAATCATGACGGCGCACGTGCATTTCGGGGAGTACCTGCCTGCGTGGCATCCCTGGGAAGACTATCGCAAAGGCTACGCCGCACGCGCCGATCTCGGGGGTGGCGTCCTGGCGACGCAGTGTCACTCCCTGGACTATCTGTCATGGCTGGTCGGACATGCCGAGTCGGCGTGGGGTTTCCTGGCGAAGCTGAGTGATCTGGAGATCGATGTGGAAGACACAGCCGAGATCGTTCTGCGATTCTCGCAGAGTGCCCTGGGCAGTGTACACCTTGACTATGCCCAGCAGCCGGCCTCGCATCACGTCGAGATCTCCGGCACGCAGGGTACATTGGAGTGCGATCTGCTGAACGGAACGGCGCGCATCTATCGAGCTCAGAACGCGCAGTGGGAAACCTACGCCGTCCCAGCGGGATGGGAACGCAACGCCATGTTCATGGACGAAATGAGACACTTCTTGGCCGTGGTGCGGGGTGAGGCGGCGCCCGCATGCACTCTCGAGGACGGAATCCGCGTCACGAGACTAATCGCAGCGGTGCGGCAGTCTCAAGCATCAGGGGCCGCCGTCAACTTGGGATGAAGACCTTGTCCCACAAGATATTCGGGGAATTCTTGCGCAGGTAGACTTTGGTGCCGGGTGCCACCACGGCGTAGACGTAATCCTGCAGATAGGGCGCCGCTTCCTCTTCCGTGCCAGGCCAGACTGAGACGACGACGTCCGGCTTCAACTCGCCGAGCGTGCGGGCATAGTCCCATTTCATGTGACCGGGACGCATGTCCGGAATGTCCTCGATGCTCATCGGTGTGCGCACTTTCTCGTGCGAGATTACGGGATCGGTCTTGCCCAGAATGTCCAAGGCGCGGCGATCAGGCAGGAGATATGGGATGGTGCCAGCCCCGACGACCGCGATCGAAGCGCCCGGCTTGGTGGTGCCCTGCAACGCGAGGGCGATCGAAAGATTGTGGTCGCCCCCTGCGACGTAGTCGGGTCTTCGCGCCAAATCCCAGCGATCGATGGATTTCCAGTCACCGAGCAAGAGATTGACGTTCAGCAGGGCAACGACGACAATGAATGCCCACACGAAGCGCGAACCGATCCCCGCCGCGCGGACGGCGGCGAAGGCGACCACCGCTCTTTCGCGCAGCGCCTCGAGGGCCACAAAAAGACTGGCGAAGAAAAGGGGCATGGCGATGGCGATGTATCGATTTGCTCCGCCGTGCTCCTCCCATGCGTCGCCCCCGACATACACACTGTAGGCGAGTTGACCCGCCATCACTGCCAGCGGCAACGTGACCTCCCAGTCGCGCCGGAAGAAGTAGAGCGACAGAGGCAGGAAGAAGAGCACCCAGTTGGTGTAATAGATGAACCAAACCAGGGCATAAAGTCCCCGCAAAATTCTCAAGGAAAATGGCCAGCCTTCCACCTTGAGGTAGTAGGTGTTGGGAAGCAATTGGCCGTAATACAGATACCGGGCGACCGTCTGGCCTCCGATGAAGAGTACCAGCAATCCCACTCCCCAGATAGCGTGCTGCGTGCGAAAGCGCTTCTGCACCAGGAACAACACGGTCAGGATTACCAGATACGGCACCGCCATATCGAAGCGGACCAGCGTGGCGAATGCAAGCAGTACGTAGATCCACGGTGTGAATCGGTCGCGGCCATTCCGGAGGATCAGCCAGACGGTCGCTGTCAGTATCAGCGCGAGGACGCTGACCTCCATTCCCAGCAATCCCCAGGAGAGAAGCGGTGCATAGAATGCGGTCAAACCGACGGCCGCCAGCATCGTCAGCAGGTCGCCCGTGAAATGCTCGACAATCCGGCGGACAAAGTACAGGTTCGTAGCCAGCAGAACGGCGCCCGTAATCTGCATGGTAAGGCTCATGCGGGAAAGAGGGATCGGTAGGAGGTGCAGGAGCGCCATGTAACCCACCCACAACGGGTTGGTGAAGCCTTCGACGCGCTCCCCAATGTTCCATACGAGGCCGTTGCCATGTGCCAGGTTGTAGGCGTAGCGCATCGAGATCATGGCATCGTCAAAGAGGACATAGTATCGAGTGCCGTCAATGACAAAGCTGCTTGCGAGGATATAGCGCCAAGCGTAGTACGCGAAGCTCAAAACGATCACGCCGAAAAGCACGTTGCGAAGGGACTTCATTTTCGTGGCGAAGCGATTATAACAGCAGGAGAATCTCGCGGTTTTGCGGAGCTTGCCTCCCCCCGGGTTTTCAGCGAGGGTGACTAAAATTCACTTATTGAATGTTGAAGTATAATTTTGTGCCGCGTTTGATACAGAACCCCGACCTCGGCTCATCACCGGACGCCGTCGACAAGAGGGCGCCGAAAAGGTTGCCGGGGTTAATCCTTGTAGCGGGAGTGGTAGATGACCAAAGCGAAACTCATTGCACCATATGGGGGAAAGCTAGTGGATCTTGTGATGACCGGCCAGGAACGGGAGCGCCTGTTGAGTCGCGCAGGTCAATTGCCTTCCATCAAGATCACAATGCGCAATTTGTGCGACCTGGAACTGCTGGCCACGGGCGCATTCTCGCCGCTTGACCGATTCATGGGCAAGGCGGACTATGAGCGCGTTCTGCACGAAATGCGCCTCAGCGACGGTGTCCTTTTCCCGCTGCCTGTCACCCTCACGGCCGATCCCAAGGAGCTGCCGACCGTGGGGGATGAGCTGGTCTTGCGCAACACCAACAACGATGTGATGGCTTTGATGACGCTGGATGAGGTCTATCACTGGGACCCCGAAACCGAAGCTGCCCGGGCCTATGGATCCACGGACGCCAGGCATCCCATGGTTTCGGAGATGGCGCGCTGGAACACGATGCC
>JBGPAT010000043.1:0-13054 GCA_041480885.1 Anaerolineae bacterium | reverse complement strand
TTCGCCGCGGCTTTCAGCTTCTTGCCAAGCGGGGTGCTGAAAAGCTTGTCGCCGCTGCAGACCATATAGACATGCTTGGCAACCGTGGAGAGTTCCGCGGCCGAGCGCAACGCGAGGTCGCCATCCCCGATGACTATGGTGGTCTTGTCAATGAAGAGCGGTGCGTAGCTGAGCGCCGAATAGCAGAGGCCCTTCATGGTGAATTCCTTCTCGCCAGGAACCCCCATGCGGACCTGCCGCGCGCCTGTGGCAATGATGATGGATTTTGCCTCCAGCTGAGCGCCGCCCTTGGTCGTTACCACAAAGCCGCCGTTCTTCTGGCTGACCTTCTCGACGTCTTCCATGTGCCGGGCAAAATCGAGATATTCCAGCTCACTGCGGAACTTGTTGACGACCTCCAGCCCGCGCACAACCTGGTATTCCTGCACCCACGGCAGCGCCAGTCGGAAGTTGGTCTTGCCGCCCAAGTCCTTCGTAAGCAGAAGGACGTTGAGGCGCTTTCGGATCGCATAGATGGCGGCGGTCAAGCCAGCCGGTCCCCCGCCGATTATGATGAGGTCATACATTTGATTCTCCTTTCGGCATCAATAGGCAGACTTGATTGTTTCGAGGTCGACGTCGTGGCGGCCATCGTCCGCGGGCGGCTCGGCGATGAAGTTTTGTTCCATCATCGCTTTCGTCAGATCGCGTGAACGCTTTATGATGCGGGTGGCGTTCTCAAATTCGGCCTCATAGGTCGTGGGCAGGAATGCGAGGTCTTGTTCCACGGCTTTCATGGCCACCGCGGCGGCCTCGCGAGGGAACACTTCCCAGTCGTCCATATCTGGCAATATGTGGTCAGAATCCAGCTTCTTGCCGACGTGATCGGCCAGGGCCTGGGCAGCGGCAAAGCACATCTCATCGGTTATCGTCCGCGCCCGTACATCCAACGTGCCGCGAAAGATCCCGGGGAAGCCCAGTGAGTTGTTCACCTGATTTGGAAAGTCCGAACGGCCTGTCGCCACCACAGCCGCGCCAGCCTCCTTCGCCTCCCACGGCCAGATCTCCGGCACGGGGTTGGCGCAGGCAAATAGGATACCGTCCTTGGCCATGGTCTTGACCCACTCGGGCTGGAGCACGCCAGGCCCGGACTTTGATAGGGCAATGGTCACATCCGCGCCTTTCATTGCATCGGGGATGTCGCCCTGGCGGCCCTCCGCGTTGGTGATATTGCACAGCTTCCACTTATCCTTGTATTCCGCTTTGCGCATCTCGAGGTCTTTGCGATGCTTTCCAAGGATGCCCTTGCTATCGACCATAAAACACTTGGCCGGATCCGCGCCCCAGCCAAATATGAGCCTTGAGCAGGCCACGTTGGAAGCGCCAGAGCCGATGAACGCGATCTTCACCTCGTTCATCTTCTTGCCGACCACTTTCAACGCGTTGATTAGGCCCGCCAGCGTAACGGTGGCGGTGCCCTGCTGATCATCATGCCAGACGGGGATATCCGCCTTTTCGCGCAGCGTATCCAGGATATAGAAGCATTTCGGCTGGGATATGTCTTCCAAATTGATGCCACCTGCGCCAGGCTGCAGCATGAGCACGGTATTGATGATGGCGTCAGGATCCTTGGTGTCAAGCATGATCGGGAACCCATCCACGCCGCCCAGATACTTGTAGAGCAAGGCTTTACCCTCCATCACGGGCAGGCCAGCTTTCGGGCCGATGTCGCCGAGGCCGAGCACGCGCGTCCCGTCGCTCACGACAAGCACGGTGTTCCACTTGTTGGTGTATTCGTACACCAACTCGGGGTCCGCCTGGATGGCTTTGCAGGGAGCCGCGACCCCCGGGGTGTACCAGATCGCAAAATCATTGAAGCTGTGGACTGTACACTTGAGAGTCGTTTCGATCTTCCCCCGATAGAAAGGATGCAGCCTCATCGCATCCGCGGAGGGCTTCTTGGCTTTGGCTAGCAGTTCATCAACGTTCATGGTGTCCTTCCTTGAATCAAGATGGCCGGAGCCATTGGCTGTGTGGGTGGGGAACCGTGCCACCCATCCTACGGTTTGATTCGCCCCTCAAGGCGAGCATTACCGCGTACAGATTGAGGCCGCGTTTGCAGGCGCCACGCGAGGCCTCGAGAACCCGATCTGACCAAAGCGTTCTGGAGTGAAGAGCCTCCTCGTCATCCAACAGTACGAGTTGAATGAGACTTGCCAGGGGGATATCCATCTCGTCCGTCAGATCGATATCGCAGTCCAGGCAAGACTGGCAGCGGTAGACATCCTGGCCGCTGCGGTCCTTGACGATACGGCGCAGCGCCGCGCTCAAAACTCGTCTGTCTTGGCCTGCAGCGGCAGTGTGAGCAGAAGCAGGTCATGCACTTCGCCGTCCGGGAACATGAAGCTGTCATCGAGCGTGGCCTTCAGCTTGAAGCCCTGGCTCTCGAAAGCCTTGATGACTCTGGTCTCATCGGCGATGACCTCGACCATCAGGATCGCCAAGCCCTGTTTCCGCGCCAGATCCACGAGCGTGCTGATCATCTTGACGCCGAGGCCTCGCCGGCGAAAGTCCTTGGCCAGGAAGAGGCGAATCTCGGCCGTGTGGCGCTTGGGCCCTTCGCAGAAGTGAAGTGAGGCGCTCCCCACGACTCGATCTTTGACAAGGGCGAGCACCGGCAAGACTCTGTTGTAGTCCAAGTGCTCGCTCCAGTCACGAACAACGGCCGGATTCTTTACGGCGTGGCGGAAATAGCGGAGGTCTTCGTCACTGACTGCGGAATAAAACTCCATCAGCCGGTGTTCGTCATCGGAGACCATAGGCCTCACCAGCACATACGTACCGTCCTTGAGCGTGATCATCTCCCGGAAATTCTTGATCTGTTCAGGCAACATCGATGTTCCCTTTCCCTGCCGGCGGCGGGCCCTCCCCGGAGCCTACGCCGGCACGCGACCAGAGCTCTCCAGCGCGCCCTTTGGCTCGGGCAAAACGAAGTCCTTGGGCAGCACGCCTGCATCCGAGACGATGCGCGGCACAATCTCCTCCCAGCCGACTGCCATGATGTGAAGCCCATGGACTCCCTGCCCTTGGAACTTCCTGATCTTTTCGATAAGCTCGAGGGCGATCTGCACGCCCTCTTCCTGCGCGTTGCCCGCCTTCTCGGCCGCCTCCATGCGTTTCATGAGGGGCTCGGGGATCGACACGCCGGGCACCTCATCGTTCATATACCTGGCCATCTTGAAGGTCTTGAGCGGAGTGATGCCAATGAGGATGTAGACCTTATCCAGAACGCCGCGCTTGCGGAGTTCGTTGAGCCAGACCTCCATGTGGGCCGCGTCGTATACCAGGTTGGTTTGGAAAAACTGGGCGCCGGCATCGACCTTCTTATGCTCGCGCAGCGCCTGGAATCTGGGCTCCGAAGCAAACGGGGAAGCGGCCGCGCCCAGAAAATACCTGGGTGGTGTCTTGATCTCACGTCCATCCATGTAGCGCCCTTCGTCACGCATGCGCCGCAAAATCCACAGCATCTGAACCGCATCCACGTCAATGATGTCCATCCGGCCGCGTGGCGCAGGCGCCATCTTCATGCTGTCGCCCGAAATGCAGAGGATGTTGCGGATGCCCAGATCGGCCGCGCCCATCACCTCCGACTGCAGCCCGACACGGGTGCGGTCGCGAGCTGCAATCTGCATAACCGGTTCCGCACCCTGCCTGATCGCCAGCGCGGAGCATGCCCAGGAGGCTGTGCGGGGTGCTGCGGATGGACTATCCGTGAAATTGACGGCTGCAACGTACGGCTTGATGGTATCGATGTTCTTCAACATCTTGTCTGTCTTGGCGGAGATAGGCGGTGCAACTTCGGCGGTCACCACGAACTCACCTGCCTTCAGCCGGCGTTCCAATTCAGACACGGGCTCCGCGTATTTGGGCGCGTGGTACTGGCTGTCGCCCTGCCACCATTCGGGCTGCCGGACGGGGCGAAACACGGAATCCCATGTGACCGACCTTTGCTGTGCATCTCGAGAAAGCAGGCCGGAAATCACGCTTCCGGCGCCCAGTTTTCGTACCTGATGCACGACGTCTCCCCAAGTCTCTCCGCCGATTTTGTCCCAATCCAAGGGCGGCAGCACTTCCAACAGCATTTCCTGGCGGTTCATCTTGAAGGCGCGGTCGTAGATCTTGTACCAGATGCAGGGACGAGTCTCGTCCACGTAGCAGTGGTCTTCAGTGGACCCGCCACAGGGACCGTTGCGAGCACCTTTGGGACACTCCATCGGACAAATGAAGGCGGTTTCCTGCAACAGGCAATTGCCGCACATGCGGCATCCGAACAGTGGGCCCTTGACGGCGAGCTCGACGGCTTGAAGAACGCGATTGCCGAAGGGCTCGTGGTGGAAGGGGGAGAATGGTGGCTGCCAGCGGCGGCCAGGTGTGAATCCAGGCATGGCAAGCCTCCTTAATTCATCAGATAGGCGTCGGCGTAGATGACTTTGTTAAGCAGGATCTGGGTCGTCTTCCAGATGGCAGCCTGCTCGGGATCGGATAAGTCAAAGTCTTCCACATGGGGTTCGTTGCCGGCGGCAGTCCGCTCGGCAATCTTATTGTATGCTCGGGCCAAGGGATTACCAGTGTCTTTCGTCTCTATCCAACGGATGACATCATTCTGCTTCTGGTCGAATGGATTGCCGATCATGATCCTCAGGCCAACGCCCATGAGCATGGCACAGTAGACGCGATTGATCAGCGGGCGATTCTCATTCGGCACCGCGTTGGAGACATTCGACAGGCCGACCGAGATGCTCGGAGCCGGATCCCAGGCATATTGCAGGGTCCGGACGGCCTCGATGAGATGCGGGCAGTACTCCTGGCATCCACTGACTGTCAGGACGAGCGGATCGATGATGAGGTCCTTGATGGGGAAATCGATCTCCAGCATGCGGGGAATCAAGGTCCCCACTGCCAGGTTAACGCGTGCATCGGCATCCACGGGGATGCCCTCGCTCTTCATCGTCAAGCCGATGATCTTGGCGCCGTATTTCTTCGCCAGCAGGGGCACTTTTTCCAGACGCTCCGGCTCAGCGGAAGTGGAGTTCAGGATCGGTTGTTGCTTCTTAATCGTCTTGAGGGCAGCTTCCATGCCGTCCAGATTGGTAGTATCGATCGAGAGTGGCACATCCACCACGGTCTCGATCGACTCGACGACCCAAGGGAAGACCTCTGCCCAATCTTTCTTACGCGGGCCAAGGTTGATATCGATGGCCTGGGCGCCGGCCTCTACTTGCTTGACCGCAAGGTCCATGAAGAACTCACGATCCCGGGCCGACAACGCCTCCTTGACCTTTTCCGAGATGATATGAATATTCTCTCCGATGATATACATCATGCCCTCCAGTTCTGATCTTCGAGGATGGGACCTCGTTCTTCAGTCATCATTCTAGACGGACTCCGACTGCGGATTCTGGAGGCCCGTTTTCAAGGCTGCCTGCACGGAAGGGAACTTGCTCAAGTTAGTATGCGGCAGGAAAAGTGCCGACGTGAAGGCCTCGTAGAAGCTATTGTCCGCGGATAGTTCAATGTAAGTCATGCGTCTGGCAATCTCAGCGATACGCTCCCGGCGACGCCAATCCAGCAGGGCAAAGTACGCCCCTCGGACAGAAGTGTTGCCCAGAAAATCGAAGCGCGACCAGTCCATATCGGGAAGCAGCCCAATCTGCACGGCCTTCTCAATGTTGATGTACTTGCCAAATGACCCGCCCACCAGGACCCTATCGACTGTTTCGAGCGGCACCCCGACATTCTCTGCCAGAACGGTGAAACCCGCGAAGATGGCCGCTTTGGCCCTCAGCAGGTTGTCGATATCGACGCGTGTAATGAAGATGTCCAGACCCGATGCGGTCTCTCCGCCGCGGGCGACGACGTATTCTCCACCGTGGGCGCCTTCGCGGACCCTGGGTGAGCCCGTCGCCAGATTGACGTTGCCGGCTTTGTCCAGCAAGCCGGTCACGAACATCTCGGAGAGCAAGGAGATGAGCCCCGAGCCGCAGATGCCCTTGGGTTTGCCGCCGCCAATGACACGGAAAGTCGGCTCGAAGGTATTGGTGTTAATCCAGACTTCTTCGATCGCACCCTCGGTCGCTCGCATGCCATTCTCCACACCGGCGCCCTCGAAGGCGGGGCCGGCCGAGCAGGCGCATGTGACCAGCCAATCGCGGTTGCCCAGCACCGTTTCGCCATTCGTGCCGACATCAAGAAACAGCGTGACTTTCTCCGCATTGTCGAGCCCCGAGGAAAGCACGCCGGCCGTGATGTCCGCGCCCACATAGCTGGCCACACCAGGCAGGCAATCCACGGCGGCCTCGGGATGAATATTGAGGCCGATCTCGCGGGCAGTCAGGGGTGGTGGGTGATTGACGGCTGTTACAAAGGGCGCCAGCCGGATGCTCGACGTCGGAATCCCAAGGAGAAGATGCATCATGGTGCTGTTGCCCGCGATGGCCGCCTTGACGATGTTCTCCGGCTCCGCCTTTACCCGGCGGCAGGCGGTGACCAGCAAGGCATTGATCGTGTCCAGTACGCGATGCCGTAGTTCGTCACCGCCTCCGTTCTTGCTTGCAAACACGATTCGCGAGATCACGTCTTCACCCCGTGCAATCTGACCGTTGTACTCGGAGACCTGCGCCCTGACCTGTCCGGAAACGAGGTCGACCAACCAAACTGTGACTGTTGTGGTGCCGATATCGATGGCGGTGCCCCACAAAGCTGAGTACTCATCCAAGAGACCCGGCTGTACGTCGATCAACCGCGCGCTCTCCAGCATGTCGCCGGGGTGCGTGCTCGTTGAAGCGTCTATCACCGCAGTGAGCTTCCAATCCCCTTCGCGGAGCGCGCTTCCCAACCCTTGCAGCAAGCTGAGCGAGCAGGTCACATGCTCCATTTTGTGTTGCATTCGCAAGGCAGTCTGCAACCGCCCCCAGTCATCGGTCTGGTCCTCCAGCGACGGCGGATTGAGACGCAAATGAATGCGGCGGACCGTCTGCGCCCGCAGATAATCATAGTCGGCGGGAACCGTCACCTCCGCTACTACCCGATCCGTGGTCAGGCGCCGCTGGATCTTCTCCTGAGGAAGAACGTATATGGAGGCCGCGCCTTCGATGGCCGTCTGACAAGCGAGAGCGATGCCCTCCTCTACGTCAGAAGGTGAAAGCCGCAGGGTGCTTCTGCGCCGCACACTGCCCTCTATCACTTTCACAGCACACCGGCCGCACCGGCCCTGCCCACCGCAAGGCTCGCTGATCTCAACGCCGGCAAGACGCGCGGCATCTGCCACCAGAGTGTTGGTCGGAACTCTGACGCTACTGTCGATGTTTTCGCCCGTGAATGTCAAGACGTGTTCCATGTTGGTTGTGGATCGACGCCGCTCCTGCCTTGCGGCCGGTGCAACCGCAGCCTGCTGCACGGTGGCAGTTTGAATCGATAGCTGCTAGTTGAGTGCTTGTTTCATGAACGCCGGTAAATCCACCGCCTCCCGTGGACCCACGCGAATTTCCCAATCGGAGAGCTCTTCTTCGAGTTCCCCGGACAAGACAGCCACGTGGCCCGGCAAGACGAGGCGCTTCTTGCTGACCTTGTTGCCCAGGTCGGAGCCTTTGACAGATTTCGCGATCCTCTCCGAGTCAAACTTGCCCGCGGCCCAGGCCGTCAAGACGGACATGCCTTCGGCATCGCAGACGAGCAGCCAGGCTGATAAGCCAGAGCCCTCCACCTCGTTGGCAACGGAGAAGTACGTGATACTGAAATTGGTCGTGACCAGTACCGGACTATCTGGCTTCGGTGAATTGATCTCATAGACGCCGGGCTGAACTTGAATCGGTTTCTGGGGGTCGGTGTAGATATTTTCGCGCAACACGAGCAAGGGATAGATCAGGTCCGGTGAGAACGTATCGAGCACGATGAAACCGGCGTATTTCACGATCGCCTGTGCGGCGCTGAGGGCTTCCCGGGCTGAGCCATTCTGTCCGGCAAGAAAAATGGTTGGAAAACCCAGGGGGCGGAAATTCGACTTGAGCGCCAGGCGGCGCGCCTGCGTTGCGCGATTCAGCCAATCGCCCATGTTCGTGCCACCGAGGTCGAGGACGAGGTCCTCAAGTCCTTCGGCTTGCGCTTGTTGAGTGAGGTCGGCAAGCGCCTCAAGGGTCGCAGCTTTGAGAGCCAACGCAGCCTTGTGCTTCTTTGCCAGGTTGACCATGGGCGTGAGATTGGACGAATCGGCAGCATAGATCAATGCCTGTTCGCCGGCCAGCAGGGACAACGCGGCCTCCAGCGGCCCGGCATCCTTCCCCACGAGAATCAAGGGCCGCTTCGATGTAGTGCGCACGGCTTTGACGGCGGCGGCCAGATCGGCGTCTGCCTCGATGGCAATTCCATCCAGGTGCAAGTCCATGCCCACATAATTGACTGCATAGGAGTCCGCCAACGCGGCCTTCGCGGCGATGTCGGGGTCGCTGGCTTTCAGCCTCAGGAAGATGCCCGGCTTATTGTAGAAAGTCTTCTCGTGCCGGAACATACAGACTTCGTTGCCAGCTTTCACTTCGTAACCATCAGATTTGAGGGAGATGAGACGGATCGGCGGCGCGGCCGACTCTGCCAACTGCTTCTCTGATTCTTCTGTAACGTATGGACAGGCGGACAGCTCGACTTGCTTCGCGGCGAGCTTCATCGCGAAAGCGAGACATGTGGGGAAGCCGCAGGCCTTGCAGTTCGTCTGCGGAAGGAGCTTATAGATTTGAATGCCAGTCAGAGCCATGTATTATCCTCGACAGAACAAGGGAGGAAGCTGTTTTGCGAATCCAGGTGTGTCCTAGGCGATCATCAACTCACTGATCGCATCCTTTACGTTCTTAAGCGTCTCAGGGTGCCTCAGCACGAGAATATCCGCGCCGGATTCGACAAGCGCGATAGCGGTCAGAGTCTCCCAGTTAATAGCGCGCTTACTCCAATCACCCCAGGCTTCCGGCACACCCTCGCCAACCTTGGCCTCCTTGGTCTTCCAGGCCTCGAGGCCCGGCGTGACGATCATCGGCTGCTGAGTCGTGGCGTCACCTTGTAGCCCGGCGAGGCGCAGGCGCTCCATGACCGAGTAACCGTATTCAATGCCATAGCCGAGCGCACCAGTGGTCGGATCCGTAAGGATGCGGTCCTTCGGCATGCCCATGTCGCTTACCAGGATGTTCAATTGCTTGGAAAGATTCACATCCATCGGTGTGCTGGCCTGAACGATATGACCGTTGGCCATCGCAGCTGCGACAATTGTGCGGTAGTTTTTGTCCTCGCAGATGCCCAGCACGATCTTTTCGCCCTTGGTCGCTTCAGCTACGGGCACGAGGAGTTCATTATCCTTGTCGGCTTGGCCGGGTCCCCAGACGATGAGCGGCAGGCTGGAGGCCGCCAGCACGGATTTGACGCACTTGACCGCACTTTCCGGCGTATCGTCTGGCGTGAGCGCAAGGACGATCAGGTCGGCGCCCACTTCCTCGGCGCGCTTTGCCCAAGCCGGCGCATCACTCATCACGTCGCCCCAGGCCTGTGCCAGCACAGGCGACCAATCTTCAGGCTTATGCGATTTGATCTCAATGGCAATGGCCGGCTTGTTGGGAGTTGGGGCCTCGAAACTCAGGTAGGGCATGGTAGTCTCACCGCCCACAATCACCGAGCGGGCGCGCGTGCCGCCCTCGGAGGCAGTAGCCCCAAGGCTGACTGTCCTGATGCTCCCGGGCCATTTATCTTTTGGGACTTCCACAGACATGTTGCCTCCGATGTTGCTCACTGCGGGACCAAGATCCCCCGAATCTGGGTTCACCCGTCCCGGTTGCCGATTCCCGCCCTCTTGCGGGCCTCATCTCTTCTTTCAATGAAAGCTTCAATCGGTGATTTCCTGCTTGCGGCCAGACCGAGGTCCTTCAGTTCGCTCTCGTCCCTGGCCGCCAGGTGTCGCAAGATGTGACGATAGGAAATGTAGGCAGCGGGGTAGATGATTCCCCCGGAGTTGTGCAGGAGGTAGGCCGTACGGATGCCTTTGTCCCGCATCAGCTGCGCCGCGGCGGTCACTGGAATCTCAGCTTGCACTTCCGGGACACCCTCGCTCATGACGCCTTCGGCGACAAGAGCCTTGGGGTCTTCTTTTGCATAAGCCCGTACCAATTCATCCTCCCCAACCACGCCCACGCCGTGACCCTCAGAGTCGAGCACGCACATCGCCTCCACGTTGTGCTCCACCAGGAATCGCGCGATGTCCGCTATAGGCGTATCCCACTTACAAGTGGGAACACCGACGGTCATCAGCTCACGGACCAAGGTGGGTGGCATCGACAGCTGGCCCTTACGCAGCAGTGTCACCCAGTTCTTCCATGAAGAGTCCGCGGTCCATGTCGGCCGAGGCTTTGACGGCCCTGCCCTTTTCCATGCGATCGCTCTCAGTCCACGTGGTCTTCATCTGATCGCCATCCCGTTCATGCGTGCGTGCATCCGCCAACGCGGCAAGTTGGACGGTGGCGACCCGCCTGAGACCGCCGCGGCCAATGCCTCCGGAGCAACCGCATTGGTGCTGACGCACTTGGGCCGCGTGAACTCATCCACCTCCGCCAAATTCCTGCAGCTCCAGACCTCTTCCAGCAACCCACAAACTCGAGCGATCCCCTTACTGCTTTCCAACACCCAATCTGCCAGACTAGCAACTAGAACATAGCCTCCATGGCCATTGCGGGGTGGTTGTGCGCCTCAAGCCAGGCCAGCAAGTCCTCCACGGTCGTGACATTGCGTTCGTCCGCAATCCGGTCCAAGAAATCGGGGTCGCCTTCGCGTTCGCAAACCGCCCTCAATTCATCTGACATGGTCTCTTTCAGGACAGACGACATCCATACGACGCGCTTGAATCCGCCGTCTGCCGAGATGAACTTGGGGCTGATGAGATAGAACTTGCCAACGCCCATCACCCCAGGCGTCTGCATTCCGCCGCCCGCCACGCCCGCCAATGTGGAGAAAGTCATGCCGGCAGGCGTCATGGATGTGTCTTCGCGGCTGACAACCATGACGCCGTTAGCCTCGGGAATCAGCATCACGATGCATTCGAAGCAGCCGCAGGCGGTCATTGGATTCTCCATGATGGAATACATGGAGACCTCGTTGACCACACCATGCGAACCAATTTTCGCGTAGTCATTCGTGCCTTGCCAATAGCCCTTCTTCATATCAATAGACTTCCCGAGCTTGATGGGCTGGTTAGGCCCAGTGGGATTGATGCTGAACGAAGCCTTGCAATCCAGCCAGTTGTAAGCGCCGCACAATCCAAGGCGCTCGGGCGAAACCACGCAGACGTGATTGGGCGCAAAAGACTGGCAGAGTGTGCACGAATAAAACTCGTCTACTTTGTTGTCGGTCAGATCGGCCAGTCGCTTGTTCCGGAAGTCATAGGCGAGGCGAGCCTTCTCCAGCCAGTCAGCGTGCAGCTTGGCCTCGGTGACTATGGTGACTTGCACCTTGTCGACGATGGCGCCGAAGTCCTCGTGGAAGCGAGCGTGGAGGATCTTGCCAAACGATTCAAGGCTGAAGCCTTTGTCCGCAGCCGTGTTCGAGATGCGGATCCAGGCGATATCGCGCTGACCGACGTGTTGAATGCCGCTGGCCCCATTTACGAAGTAGTGAATCTGCCGCTCGAGGACGGGTTCGAAGTCAACCTGCATTTGGCGACCTGCGACCTTGATCACGATCCCCAGGTCCATGGAGCCTTGAGGCGGGACCTGTGAGAAGTCGGGGCCAATGACCTCGATCTTTCCGTCGGTAACCTCGTCGAGCTTGCCCATCTGCAGGAATTCGAAGGCGCGCGAATGCTTGCCGCCGAACTCAACGCGCAGGTCCGTCTTCCGGACTACTTCGCCTTCGAATGCCGAGCCATACGGGACTGGTACATCGACATTCGAGACCTTGACCTTGACACCACGCACCTCAATGCACTTCTGAACCAGTCGTTCGGCTTTCTCCAGATCATCCTTGCCGTCAATGGTCGAGAACGGCATGGATACGACGTGCTCATAGGTTGTGACACCGGTGGGTAGGATTTCGGGTATGACGGTATCCGCAATTACGGGGAAGCCGAAATTGATGGCGCCCGCCGCAGCCGCGTACTTCAAGTCGTCCACCTCGCCGAGCGCCAGCACGAAGGCGAAGACGCGATCTTTGTTGTAGAGCAGGATCTCGCGCGACATGCCCGGTTTGAGTCCGCCGAAGGTCAAGGCGGAGCGAGTGGCAAATCCCAGGGCGTAGATTGCAGATATCGTATCCGTGCCAAACGGGACTGTGTAGGTGTCATAGCCCAGTTCCACACCTTCTTCCTGCAATTGGTGGATGATGCTGCGCCCATTGACATTGCCGCTCAGGAAGCACAGGATATTGCGACGCTGCAGTTCACGCACGATCTTGACGGCCACGGCATTGTTCTTGGCGCAGCCGACAATGGCTGCAAAACCCGGCATGCGGCCGTCCACCAGTTGGATACCCCATGACCGGAGCTGGATATCGTCGATTGGACCGTTGAGATGACCGTCGTTCCCATTCGAACCTTCTTTTGCAGCCGAGTCCGGGCTCGTAAAGGAAGTGCCGCCTGCGAGATGAAAACCCGACATGGGTTCAGGTTGCAGGCCATAGACGAATCGGATCGCTTCGATGGTCTCCGCAGCGAGAAGGGTCGCCATCCCCGAGTCCAGTGTCTCGCCGAGATAGGGCGTCCAGTGGCTGCTGGCAGGAACCGGATGCAGCATGGCTCGCGCCTGCACCAATACTGGCTCGAGGTCCTTGATCTTCTCGATCGCCTTACCGGTCATGCCGAGGATGGTCGGGAGGTAATAGGCTGTATTGGGGAACGAGACTGGAGTGGCGGGGCCCTTCTCCGCCACAGCCTTATGCAGCATGATCTCAGCTTCGGTCACCAGGGCGTTTGCCCCGCGTATCGCATGGGTGGCAATGTAGCGTGACATTATTCCTCCGCATCGGAGACGGTGCCCCTAGTCTGGGAAGACCAAGGTCG
>JBGPAT010000042.1:0-13183 GCA_041480885.1 Anaerolineae bacterium | reverse complement strand
TGCTCCAGATAGACGCGCAGCGCCGCCTTGAGCGTGAGCGTGCGGGGCTCGCCGTCGACGAGGGCCAGAAGATTGATGCCGAAGGTGGTCCGCATGGCCGTGCGTTTATAGAGTTCGCGCACGACCATTTGCGGTTCGGCGTTCTTGGTCAGCTCGATCACGATGCGCATGCCCTGGCGATCTGATTCGTCGCGCAAGTCGGCCAGGCCGTCCAGATGGCCCTCACGCGCCAATTCCGCAATGCGCTCGATAAGGCTGGACTTGTTCACCGTGTACGGCAACTCTGTGACGATGATGCGGCTCTTGCCGCGTTCCATCTCTTCGGTATGGACCTTCGCCTGCACGGTCACCCGCCCGCGGCCTGAGCCGTAGGCCGCTTCGAGATCCTGTGCGCCCGGCTCCTGAATGATGATGCCACCCGTGGGGAAGTCCGGCCCCTGCACGAATTCCATCAGGTGATCGACGTCGATATCGTCAAGCTTGTCCCAGTGATTGAGCATGTACACCAGGGCGTCCACGATCTCGGTCAGGTTGTGGGGCGGGATGGAGGTCGCCATGCCCACGGCGATGCCGGTGGCGCCATTGACCAGCAGGTTGGGAATGGCAGACGGCAGAACGCTCGGCTCCGCCAGCGTATCGTCGAAGTTGGGGATGAAGTCGACCGTGTTCTTGTTGAGGTCGGCCAGAATGTCCAAGGCCGGGGCGGTGAGGCGCGCCTCGGTGTAGCGCATGGCGGCAGGCGGATCGCCGTCCACGGAGCCGAAGTTGCCCTGTCCATCCACCAGCAGCGTCCGCATTGAGAAGTCCTGCGCCATGCGCGCCATGGTTTCGTAGACCGCGGCGTCGCCGTGCGGGTGATACTTGCCTAGGACCTCACCGACGATGCGGGCGGACTTCTTGTAGGCCGAGCCGGCTCGGATGCCCATGTCGTACATGGCATACAGGATGCGGCGCTGGACAGGTTTGAGGCCATCACGAGCATCCGGCAGGGCGCGCGCCACGATCACGGACATGGCGTAGTCGAGATAGGCCTGCTGCATCTCACTGTCAATATCGATTTTGCGTACGAGACCGAGTTCCATGGAATTCTCTCTTCTCACCACAGAGACATATCATGCGTGCCACAGGAACGGCAATTGCCCCCCCGGGGCGTCGCCCCGGGATGGACGGGGTGCGAGACCTCGGAGCGCACGCAGATCCCTTGAGGGGTGCAGCGCAGAAGATCGCCGCGGTCGGCTGCGTGGTGAAATTATGTTCTAATTGCGGGCCTATCTTACGGGGAAAGGAGTAGGGCGTCAAGATGGCTTGCAGCGAGGCGGGCCGGAATTGGAGCTTGACATTTGGGCTGGATCGATTACAATATTAATTAACTCCGTGTAAGTAATTATTACATCGTGTAAATATTACAATAGTCAATTACGGGCGAGAGATGATCCAACAGCGCACCATCACGGCGTCGGAAATGCGCGGCATCAACCGTTCGGCTGTCCTGGAGACCATTCGCCGGGAAGGCCCGATCGCGCGCACAACGATCGCCAGCAGCCTAAACATCAGCTTGCCGACCGTGATGCGAATTGTTGATACGCTGACGGACGAAGGATTTGTCCGAGCGCAGGGTGCCACCGAATGGTGCGGCGGACGCCGGCGGCCCCTGCTGGAGTTCAATGCAGACGGCAATGTGGTCTTGGGGGTTGACATGGGGGGGACACAACTCTACGGCGCCATCTCTGAAATTGGGGGTCGGATCCTGGGCGAAGCCGTGATGGAGCGAGACGGCGCATCGGGGGAAGAATGTTACGACCTGCTGACGAAGCTGATCGATGATCTGCTGGCGCGTCCGGCGCTGAAGGGCCGACGGGTGCGTGGCATCGGCGTAGGGGCGCCAGGGATCACACGGCACCGCGAGGGCATCGTGAAATGGGCGTACGCTTTGAACTGGTCCGAGTTTCCGCTCAAGACCAGGCTCAACGAGCGCTACAAGCTGCCGATCACCGTAGACAACGATGTTAATCTGGGAGCTCTGGGGGAGCTCTGGTTCGGTGTGGGTCAAAACGCCCAAAACATGATATTGATCACGATTGGGGCAGGGATCGGGGCGGGGATCATCATCGATGGAACGCTTTACCGGGGGTCCAATGAGGCATCGGGCGAAATCGGCCACATGATCCCAGGCCGCCAATTCCTCGGGAAGAGCTATGTTGATTTTGGCGTGCTCGAGAGCGTTGCATCGGCGACGGGCATCATCAAGAGGGCGCGTGCAATCAAGACCGAGGCGGGCACGCTCTCAAGCGAGGGGGTCTTCGAGGCGGCTGGCAAGGGTCAGCGCTGGGCGCTGGATCTGGTAGATGAGACCGTGGATTACCTCACGATCGCGATCGCGAACCTCTCGGTCTCATTTGATCCTGAGCTGATCGTGCTGGGGGGTGCGCTGACGCCGTATGGCGGCATGCTGGCCCAAGCCATCTCGAAGCGCCTGCAAGGGACGATACCGTCCCCGCCACGTTTGGAGGTCTCGAACCTCGGCCTGCGGGCGACCGTGATGGGTGCGATTGTGACGGTGCTTCACAACACGTCCAATTTCTATGTAGTGCACAAGTTGTCGTGAGAAGGAGGTGGATGGGACCAAACCCTCGAGAGAAACGAGCCTGGAATATCCGAGCTTTCAACCTTTGAGAAGGAGAAGTAAAAAATGCGCAAGAACCATCTGTTTTTGACTTTGCTCGTGGCGGTCAGTATCGTCCTCACCGGGTGTGCCCCTGCGGCGACTCCAACCGAAGCTCCGCCCGCGGCTGCCACGCAGGCACCGCCCGCAGCTGCCCCAACTACGGCTCCGGCCGCGGCTCCAGTCACGATCCACGTGCTGACGATGGACCAAGCCGGTTTGAAGCCGGCTGAGATCGACCTGATCGCCCGAGATTTCGAAGCCAAGAATCCCGACATCAAGGTCGCGATGGAGTATGTGGGCTACGATAACGTTCATGACAAGATCGTGACCGGCATGGCGGCCAAGCCCCCGGCGTACGATGCAGCGATGCTTGACGTCATCTGGCCGGATGAGTTCATCAAATCCAACTTCCTGCTGGATGTGACGGATCGCGTCACCCCGGATATGAAGTCCGGCATGTTCCCGGCGTCCTGGAACGGCGTGACACGCAACGGCAAGATCTACGGCATGCCGTGGCTGATGGATGTCAAGTACTTCATGTACAACAAGGACATGCTGCAGAAGGCCGGCATTGCGGCGCCGCCGACGACCTGGGAGGAACTCACCACCCAGGCCAAGACCATCAAGGACAAAGGCATTGCCGAATTCCCGATCATCTGGTCGTGGAACCAAAAGGAAGGTGTCGTCTGTGATTTCACCGCGCTGCTGTTCGGCAACGGCGGTGCGTTCATGGACGCGAGCGGCAAGCCCGTGTTCAACGACGACAAGGGCGTTCAGGTTCTGACTTGGATGAAGAAGACTATCGACGATGGCTTGAGTAATCCAAGCTCGATCGCCTCGGATGAGCCCGCGGTGGAAGCCGATTTCATGGCTGGCAAGAGCGCCTTCGCGGTGAACTGGCTGTTCCAGTACAGCGACTCGAACGATGCTACGAAATCGCAGATCGTCGGGCAGGCAGCCTTCGCCCCCATGCCGGTGTTCAAGGCGGGCGCGGACGCAGGCATCAAGGGCTCGAGCGTAGATGGCTCCAGCGCGTTCGGAATCATGGCGACCACGCCGTACGCGGATCAGACTTGGAAGTTCCTGACCTATCTGGCGAGCAATGAGGTCCAGACGAAGTACTCGGCCGAGATGCTGCCGGTGTGGCAGACCGACTTTCAGGGCGACGCCTTAAAGGCATTGGAGGGCGCTACGCCCGCCAACCCGGTGACGGTGCCAGCCTTCCTGGGTCAGTTCCCCTTTGCCAACGAGCGGCCCACGGTGGCCTACTACAATGAGGCTTCTGCGGCGCTGCAACTCGCGATCCAGGAGGCCTTAACTGGTGTGAAGTCCCCCAAGGATGCACTCGATGCGGCGGCCGCGAAGTGGGTTGATCTTGCCAAGTAACGTGTAGAACAAGGTATAAGAGGGTGGACTTGCGGGGAACCGCAAGTCCACCCCTTGTTATCCGCCCATGGAAAGCACCTCGGTTCCCCTCCCCAAAGCTCGTCTCTCGTTGCAACAGCAGGACATGCGCACTGCCTGGTTGCTGCTGGCACCCAGCCTGCTGGTAATGGTGGGGATTACGCTGTGGCCGGTTATCTCCACGTTCATCCTGAGCTTCTACAATGCGCCGACCGGCATCAACCAGGTTCGGACGTTCGTCGGCCTTGGCAACTACGTCGGGATGCTTCGGGACCAGACTTTCTGGGAGACCATCTGGCGCACAATGTACTTCACGATTGTCTCAGTGGGACTGGAACTGGCTATGGGGCTGGGCATTGCACAGTTGATCCATTCCCGGCCGTGGGGCTGGCAATTTCTACGCCTCAGCCTGATCATCCCATGGGCGGTACCGACCATCGTCAACGGCGCGATGTGGCGCTGGATCTACAACGGCGACTTCGGCGCCCTGAATGGCCTATTGATGGCGCTGGGGCTGATCAAGCACTACATTCCCTGGCTGACCTTGACGAGCATGGCCATGAACCTGGTGATCGTGGCGGACGTGTGGCATACAATGCCATTCGTGGCGCTGGTGCTGCAAGCGGCGCTGGCGACGCTGCCGGCCGACCTGGAGGAGGCGGCAGCCGTGGATGGAGCCAATGCCTGGCAGCGCTTCTGGCAAATCCGCGTGCCACTATTACGACCCGCAATCCTGGTCGCCCTGATCGCGCGCACGGTGGATGCCTTCCGCGTGTTCGACATCGTATATGTCATCACGGCCGGCGGACCCGCGTATCGAACGCTCACAATCACGTATCTGACCTACCTGAACACATTCTCGTTTGGAAAGCAGGGCATCGGCGCGTCGCTGTCATTCCTGATCTCGCTCGTCACCATTACCCTCGCATTTTTCTACATTCGTCTTCTGTACCGGCCTGAGGAGAACCAGTAATGCGCCCGCACAAGTTCACGCGGAACCTGCTGCTGTTCTTGGTCACGCTGCCGGTATTCTTCTTCATTTTCTTTCCAATCCTTTGGTTGCTGAGCGCGAGTCTGTCGACGCAGGTGGAGCTCTTTACTGTGCCGATGCATTGGATCCCGCAACATCCGACCATTCAAAACTACTTGGATATCTTCTTTCCGAGTCAAGCCGGCTCGTCTGTGCCGCGCACCTTCGCGCTGGCATTGCTGAATTCCTTCAAGATCGCCTCGGCGGTGACGGTCATCTGCATCCTGATCGGAAGCCTGGCCGCCTATGCGCTGGTGCGCATCCCGTTCGGGTTGAACCGCGGCATTCAATTGGGCATCATGGCCACCCGCATGATCCCCGAAGTGTCGTTGATCATACCGTTGTTCATTATTGCCTCCAGCCTGCAGCTGATCAACAAACCCATTGTGCTGATCCTGACATATATGAGTTTTGCGCTGCCGTATGCGATTTGGCTGATGGCGGCCTATTTTCAGACAGTACCCATCGAACTGGAGGAGGCGGCCCGGCTAGATGGATGTTCACGCCTGGGCATCCTGTTCCGCGTGGTGATGCCGATCTCGGTGCCCGGGCTGGTTTCGACGGCGATGTTCGTGTTCCTTCTGGCATGGGATGAATTCTTCTACGCCTTGATCTTCACCAGCACGCTGCAAGCCAAGACGATCCCCGTGGCGATCGCAGAATTCATCGGCCGGTACGTAGTGAATGTAAACGGCATGATGGCGGGCGGAATCTTGGCGGCCATCCCTCCAGTGCTGGTGGCGCTGCTCTTCCAGCGCTATATCGTGAGCGGGATGACCGCGGGCGCGGTGAAAGGGTAATCCTTCATCCAACGGCGGGTGAGTGCGTAAATCACGTGGAAAGAGCGTGCGCGGAGCACTCTCTTTTATTGCCGGTGCCTCAACACCAGGTCGACGCTGCGCGATGATGCTCATGATATGATTGCGCCGAGCCGGGCATGGAAAGAACGGATCTGAGCGTGAGGAATTGGCCAGCGACGATCGCCGCAGCGGCGCTGCCGGCCCTTTTGTTCGAGCTGGTCCTGTGGCTGCCGATGCCGGCTTCGTTCAGCCGCCCATTTAGCGCGTATTCCACTCCCTTCTTCCTGATCACACTGCTTCTGTATTTCGGTTGCTTCCGGTTGGACGGGATGAAGGGTTGGATCGCGGCGGCGTGCCTGACGATGCTGCTGCTGGGCCTGACGCTCTCGTTCCTGTGGAGCTCTGGCTATTCAGACGACAAGATCATTGCAGGCCTGGTCCCTTTCAGAGACGGTTTTGACTACTACAATGGCGCCAAATTGATCCTGGGCGGCCGCTCCATTTCCAACCTTAATGAAGGCGCGGCGTGGCGTCCGCTGTATCCGGGTTTTCTGTCGGCCTTGTTATGGTTGACCGGCAGCAATTTGCAGTGGTCGCTTGCGATCCAGGTGGGGCTGGCCGGTTTTTGCTTTGTGCTTTCGGCCTATCTGCTGAGGAATCTGATCGGGGCGGCTGGGGCAGCGGTCTACATGACGCTGCTCTACTTCTATATTCAGCCGTTGATCGGCACGGCCTACACTGAGACTCTGGGCGTGGCCGCAGGATGCCTGGGCTTTGTGCTGCTGTGTGCGGCCGCCACGACCAAGCGATCCTGGTCGTTGGTGGCGGGCCTCGCCGTGCTGATGCTGGCCGTCAGCGAGAGGGCGGGGGCGTTCTTCATTTTCCCGCTGCTGATCATGTGGGCAGGCTGGGCCTTCAGGCAGGGGATGCGCTATTCGTGGAAACATGCCGGCCTCGCGGCGCTGACGGTTGCGGCCACCTATTTGGTGGTCAATACACTATTCAGAACTCTGATAGTTGAGCCGGGCGGGTTTCCGTTCGGCAATTTCTCTTTTACGATCTACGGACAAGTGGTGGGAGGGGCCGGTTACCACAAGGCATTTGAAGACCTAAGCGTACGGAATCCCGCGCTGATCCTACGCGCTGCCGAACGCTTCTTCCTGGCTCATCCCGGCAGCTTTTTCATTGGAGCAGCCAAAGCCTACAGGGATTTCTTTTCACCGCAACTGGGAGTCCTAAGCTTTGATTCAGGAGTGCCCGGTCTGGCGGTGTGGTTCGCGGCGAGCGTCCTGTTGCTGGCTGGTTTGTATCTTTCGGCTCGCCGCATTAGCACGCCCGAGTCTTCCATGCTATTGGCAGGCTTCCTCGGGATCTTCCTTTCAGTCCCCTTCCTGCCGCCGATCGATGGGGGGATACGGATCTACGCGAGCACGATGCCATTCGTCTACGCGTTGCCAGCAGTGGCCGCGGCCAGGTGGCTGCCCGGAAAGCAGCCCGACGAGATGGATGGGGGCGTCATCTTGCCGGCATGGATGCTCTCGGTCGTGGTCATGCTGTTGACCGTCATTGCGCCGGTTCTGATCCTCCATCTGACTTCGAAAATCGTCGCGGCAGCACAAAGCTGTGCGGCGGGGCAGGTGCCGTACGCGACGCTCTTTAGCGCCGGCTCCTACGTTGACCTGGTGCCGGACCAGGCGGGAGCCTGCGGCCGGGTGCCCGAGGTCTGCCTCAGAGATTTCGGCGGATACAGCCGCTCCAATGATCCATCCGATGCCGCCGTCTACGAGGTGTTGATCACGCGTGCCCAGCTATCCGCCGCCAGGGTCTTTGCCGCCGATGACCTGATCAGCGGACGACCACATCTGTTCGTGGGGGCCCGGGACGACCTGAAGGTAGACAACAATTCCGTGATCACGGGCTGCGCGAGCGAGACAGTGGTCAAGGGACGGCCGAGCATCTACTCGGTGCAAACAATCATCCCCGCAAGTTTCGTTGAATGAAAGGTTCCGAGCCTGCGAGGCTCGGGATTGCAGAGCGGGACCCTCTTCGCCTGCGCGTCGCGGGTACCTCCCCCAAATGCACGCAGCAATGGGCTGATGACGCGTTGGCGACCTAATTCGCGGATCTTTGGGAGGGAGGGGCGAAGGCATTCGTTTCGCCCTTGGAAAAACACCAAGGACAAGCGGGACGAATAGGAACGAAAGGATTGAGGATTGGGGGGTTTCGGTGGATCCGCGTTCGCTCCGACGCCTCTTGGCGTCGGAGTGCGGGATGGTCGGGCGATCGCCGACCACTTTGGTAGCTCGAAGCCGCCTCCCGCGAAGGCTCGCTCGCCTTGAGATTGGAGATTGAAAATTGAAGGACAACGCAAAGAGGAGTCCGATTTTATCGGACTCTTGTTCTTCTTCTTCTACTACTACTAGAAGAACAAGAAGAAGCTCTTAGTAGTTAGTAGTTCAGGCTTGTTAACTCAGTACTTGCTGGTTCAGTACTTAATATATCTGGCACTTTGCCATCGATGGTTCATCCATGAGTGGTTCAGCCATCGATGGATTACCGCGCTATGGTTGAGCGCTTTGGTCCGGAATTTCCGGGTCTCGGGGGCCGGAAATTCCGGCGCCTCGGAATTAACGCCGGGTGGTTCGTAGATTACGGTCCGCCAATCGTACTTTCCGCCGCGCAGGGCTTGTCCACAGTGTTCTGTGGTTGTCTATGCTTTACAGCGTTTCCGGGAAAAAAGGGACCCTGCGGACCGAAACGTGCGGGCGAGCGGTCGAGAACGGTGCCGGTCGGACGGTCGCGGGTCACTCCGGGGGCTGGTCTTGACGCCTTCTTGACGTCCTTCCCCCTCTTTCTTACTCCTTTTTGACGTTCAGGCGCGTACACTAATGCCGCAAGGCAGACCCTTGCTGGAGGCAACTATGACCGATTTGATTTACGTGGCTCTTACGCTGCTCTTCCTCGCCTTGAGCTACGGGTTGATCCAGTTGTGCGAACGACTGATGGAGGAGCAATCATGAGTCTTCTATATCTGATCGCGGGCGTTCTCACGTTGGGCCTGTTCATCTATCTTGTATTGGCCCTTTTGAAACCGGAGTGGTTCGGATGAGTCTCTACAGTTGGTTCCAACTCGTATTCTATGTGGTCGTCCTGCTGGCGCTGGCCAAGCCGCTGGGCTCGTTCATGGCGCGCGTGTATCAGGGCGAGCGGACATTTCTGGATCCGGTCCTGCGTCCCTTGGAGCGGCTGATCTATCGTATATCAGGCGTTCACGCGGACGAAGAGATGACCTGGAAGACGTACGCCGTGGCAATGATGGTTTTCAACGTTCTCGGTCTCCTGGCTGTGTATGCCATCCAGCGGCTTCAGGCCTTCCTGCCTCTCAACCCCCAGGGATTGGGTGCAGTGACACCGGATTCATCCTGGAACACCGCAGTCAGCTTTGCGACCAACACGAACTGGCAGGGCTACGGCGGCGAGGTGACCATGAGTTACCTAACCCAGATGCTTGCCATGACCGTGCAGAACTTCGTCTCGGCCGCGACCGGCATGGCAGTCCTCATCGCGATGATCAGAGGCTTTGCGCGGCACAAGGCCAAGACCCTCGGCAGCTTCTGGGTGGATCTCACCCGCACGACGCTCTATATACTTCTGCCTCTGGCGCTGGTGGTGGCAACCCTCATTGCTTCGCAAGGGGTGGTCCAAACCCTTGGCCCATACAAGACCGTCTCTCTGCTGCAGCCGACTGCCGATGCCAATGGGAAGGCGGTCACCGAACAGGTTCTGGCGGTTGGCCCGGCGGCGTCACAAATAGCCATCAAACAGCTGGGAACCAACGGTGGTGGTTTTTTCAATGTCAACTCCTCGCATCCGTTTGAGAATCCGAGTCCGCTCTCGGACTTCCTCGAGATGCTATCCATTCTCGCAATCTCCGCCGCTCTGTGCTACACATTCGGCAAAATGGTGGGAGATACACGCCAGGGCTGGGCCATTCTGGCGACCATGACGATCATTTTCGTGGCGCTGCTCGGTATCGTGGTCTGGTCTGAAACGAAGGGGAACCCGGCGATTGCCGCCATGGGCGTGGATCTTCGACAGAGCAACATCAATCCGGGCGGCAATATGGAAGGCAAGGAGGCCCGCTTTGGCATCGCCAACTCGGCGCTGTGGGCCACGGCGACAACCTCGGCATCCAACGGCTCGGTCAATTCGATGCACGACTCGAATATGCCGATCGGCGGGATGATCCCCATGTGGCTCATTCAGCTCGGCGAGATCATCTACGGCGGGGTTGGTTCCGGACTGTACGGCATGCTGGCCTTCGTGATCGTGGCCGTGTTCGTAGCCGGGCTGATGGTCGGGCGCACACCCGAGTATCTGGGCAAGAAGATCGAATCCTATGAAATGAAGATGGCTTCGCTGATCCTCTTAATCCCGATCTTGTTCGCCAAGGTGGGAACCGCGCTGTCTGTCGTCATCCCGGCGGGCATCGCCACCATATACAACCCGGGTGCGCACGGTTTTAGTGAAGTGCTGTACGCCTTTTCGTCCGCGGCCGGCAATAATGGCAGCGCCTTCGCGGGCCTTGGAGCCAACAATCCCTACTACAACACGGCGCTGGGCGTGGTCATGTTCTTCTCCCGCTACTGGCTGGCCATCCCCGCGCTGGCGATCGGCGGCTCGCTGGCTCGGAAGAAGGTGGTGCCGGCTGGTGCAGGTACTCTGCCCACACATACGCCGCTTTTCATCGGCTGGCTGATTGCCGTCATCGTCATTGTCGGTGCTCTGAGTTTCTTCCCGGCGCTGGCGCTCGGGCCGATCGTCGAACACTTGATGCTCTTCGGTCATTAGGATGGATCTGAAAATGAATGCTCAACTCAGGCGACAATCCACATTTCGCAGCGAACTCTATCGCCGCGCGATCCTGGATTCTTTCGTCAAACTCAATCCACGCTGGATGGTGCGCAACCCGGTCATGTTCGTGGTCGAGGTCGGCAGTGTGCTGACCACGGGGTTGTGGATCCAGGCCCTAACCGGCAAAGGCGAGGCGCCCGCCGGTTTCATCGGCGCGGTTGCGATATGGCTGTGGTTCACGGTTCTATTTGCCAACTTCTCTGAGGCGGTGGCCGGAGGACGCGGCAAGGCACAGGCAGAGGCGCTACGCAAAGCGCGCCAGGATACACCGGCCAAACTTCTGCGTGGACCGGCACAAAGTGTGGAAGCCGCGCTGGCCAAGACTGACGTGGTCTCATCCACGCAGTTGAAAAAGAACGACCTGTATCTGGTCGAGGCCGGCGACCTGCTGCCGGCGGATGGTGAAATTGAGGTCGGGATTGCCTCGGTGGACGAGAGCGCGGTGACCGGCGAATCGGCGCCCGTGGTGCGCGAGGCGGGCGGTGACCGCTCGGCGGTTACGGGCGGAACGCGTCTGCTCTCGGACTGGTTGATCGTACGCGTCAGCGCCGGCCCCGGCGAGGGCTTCCTTGACCGGATGATCAGCCTCGTTGAGGGCGCCAAGCGCCAGAAGACGCCCAACGAAATCGCTCTCAATATCCTGCTGGCGGGCTTCACGATCATCTTCCTGGTGGTGTGCGCTACGCTCCTGGCTTATTCGTTATACAGTGTACGCGTCGCCGGAATAGGTGTACCCATCACGATTACCGTCCTGATTGCGCTGCTGGTGTGTCTCATCCCGACGACCATCGGCGGCTTGCTCTCGGCGATTGGCATCGCGGGCATGGATCGCATGATCCAGCGCAACGTGATTGCGATGTCTGGTCGCGCCGTCGAGGCTGCAGGCGATGTGGACGTGCTGCTGCTCGACAAAACCGGAACCATCACGCTTGGCAACCGTCAGGCGGTGGAATTCATTCCGGTCAATGGCGTGGCTCCGGAGGAACTGGCCGAGGCGGCGCAGCTGGCTTCGCTGGCGGACGAAACGCCGGAGGGGCGCTCGATTGTGGTGCTGGCCAAGGAGAAATATGATCTGCGCGGCCGCACGATGGGCTCCAGCGAAGAGGCGCCGCAGGGCATGCACTTTGTCCCCTTCAGTGCTCAAACTCGGATGTCGGGCGTGGACTTCGACGGGACCTCCATTCGAAAGGGCGCTCCGGACACTATAATGGCGCTGGTGCAGACCAATGGCAACGGACTGCCTTCCGATCTCAGACTCGCCGTGGATCGCATCGCCCGCAATGGCGGGACCCCGCTGGTCGTGGCGCGCAACGGGCGTGCGCTGGGCGTCATCCACCTCAAAGACATTGTAAAGGGCGGAATCAAGGAGCGCTTTTCCCACTTGCGCAAGATGGGAATCAAGACCATCATGATCACGGGCGATAACCCGCTGACTGCCGCGGCGATTGCCGCCGAGGCCGGGGTGGATGATTTCCTGGCTCAAGCCACGCCTGAAGCCAAGCTCAAGCTGATCCGCGAGAATCAAGCCGGTGGGCGGCTGGTGGCCATGACCGGCGACGGGACCAATGATGCACCCGCCCTGGCGCAGGCCGACGTGGCTGTAGCCATGAACACGGGCACGCAGCCCGCGCGCGAAGCGGCAAACATGGTGGACCTTGACAGCAACCCCACGAAACTGATCGAGATCGTGGAGATCGGCAAACAGCTGTTGATGACGCGCGGTGCCTTGACCACGTTCAGCATTGCGAACGACGTGAGCAAGTATTTCGCCATCATCCCGGCCGCGTTTGCCACCACCTACCCTGTGCTCAACACACTGAACATCATGCGGTTGACGACGTCAAACAGCGCGATCATGTCGGCAGTCATCTTCAATGCGCTGATCATCATCGCGCTGATCCCGCTGGCTCTGCGGGGCGTGCCGTATCGCCCCGTGGGCGCGGCCCGGCTGCTGCGCGACAACCTGTTGATCTATGGCGTGGGCGGTCTGATCGCGCCCTTCATCGGCATCAAGTTGATCGACATGCTGCTGGCAGCGCTGCATCTTGTCTAGAAGCGCAGACTTGCGCAAAAAAGTAGGAGAAATCCCATGACAAGGAACAGATTCTCGTTGCTCACGCCACAATTGCTGATCAGCTGCCTTATGGCTGTTCTGACCGTAATGGCCACTTCCGTTCCTTTGGTGTTGATCGGACGTCCGTCGCTCGGTGAAGCAGTCATCGCTTTGGTGCTCCTGATCCCTGTGGCCTGGAGCGCCCATCGCTGGGGGCAAGCTCCCGGGATGAGTGCGGCTCTGGCGGCAGGACTGGTATTTGATTTCTTCTTCATTCCACCGTTCCTCACATTTGCAGTGGGCAGCCTGGAGGGTTG
>JBGPAT010000041.1:0-13618 GCA_041480885.1 Anaerolineae bacterium | reverse complement strand
TTACATGATCCATATCGCGATCGAACGTGATTTGAATGACCGGTGAGAGATCCAGCCGCTGTCCGTGCAGGGGATTCTGTGCCACGACGTACGGCCCGGCCTGCCCCTGTTGCACTTGCACCGAAAGAGCCTCAGGCGCCGGCGGCTTCGAGGCTCTTGAAACGAAGAGCACCACAGTGACAGTGACGAAGACAACGACGCAAATCAACGCAATTTGCCTGAGTCTCTTGTTCATCATGCCCCGCCTTGTCTAGTGAGTGAACTTGGACTGTGGAAACATGCACAAAAACAGTATGCCCTTTGTCCAAAGGGCTGTCAAGCCTCATCCTAGGAAAAGCCTGTAAGTGCACTTCGTGGCTAGGCAGCGACAACACTCCGATTATCCGATGAGGGCGCAGAAGATGTCAATGAGATCTAGAGTTTGATGTGGTTTGGGAGCGGCACGAGAAATCGCCCCCGATCAAGTCCTCAGGCTGCTCGCGCTTGTCTCTACCAGGGGATCGGCTGGGCATTGCTGCTCAACCTGCCGCTACGGCCAGAACTATGGCGGCTGCATCTTCTAACTAACAAGAACCCCAACAGACCGTTTCTTCTTGGCTGCTGTGGCGCTGTGCAAAATCTCCAAGTACTTTTCTCTGTCCACTATGTGCTCTAAGATTCCCTTATCGAACTTCCCTACACCAAACCCGTTTGCCACAGACATTACAAAATAGCGGCACACAAACGCCAGTTCGGCATCTATTGCCCTTTGCTTCCGTTCGCGGGCTGTAACGGCTTCTTTGGCGATGGAGTCTCGCGCAATGGATAATCTCGAGTACACGTCATTGAGTTCGTTGGCCTCCGCTAATTGGTAAAACAAGTCCAATTGACTCGAGATCGCTTGCTTGTAGCATTCATCTCTAATAACGTAGAGGCCTAGGGTTTTGAAGTATCTGAATTGACGATCCAAGTCCTTCTCAATCCCCGCTTGAAGGAAAGGCTCGAAGTAACGGAAGTTGTGTATCAATTCCTTGTAGAGAGCGAGTCTCAGGTTCTTCAACTTTTCCCTATTCTGGAAATATGGCTTGGCGGGTTCGACAAGGAACGCTATTAGAAAGCCTGAGAGAGTGCCTATCAAGACTTTGGTAGTTTCATCCATGCGCTGATTCTCCGGCGTTGTCTATCTGGCAAAGGGATTCCAGATATGCCACATTTTGTCTATTTGAATTAGCCCGGTGGCTACTCCGCTCAGCACGGTGAGAATGGCCCCGATCAAAAGCCCTGCACAGCCAACCCACCATCTATCCTTGCTTTGCACGTTAGCGGTGATTATTAGAGGATCTGTGGGTTCGAGGTAATTTTGATAACCAAAAGTGAATCTCAAATTTCCCTCAGATGGGATCGGTAGGCTCTGAACATCTATGTCCATCCCTTGCAGGGGGAATACGTTTACCAAGTGGTCGTCTATTGCCTCATGTACAGCCCTGCCGGGACGCTGAGGGGATGCCGGTTTCTCTATTCGCAGGTGAAATGCAACCCTATCGCCCACCCATAAAGGAAAAGACCTCAGAATCGGCAAGTTGCGCCACCAAGGTTTGAAGATGATGTTTATGGTTCCTCTTTCATCCCAATTCTCTGGTGGCGGATAATATTGCGGCACGTGAGTTGGCCTCCAACGATATTCTACCCCTTTGCATTTGTGCGACGAACAAAACAAAGCTGACTCCCCTAAAGAGAGTCATCCAGAACCGCGGAGAGGAGGAAGAGTCTCCTATTTGGCAAGGTTAAGGAGAGGGCTATGCTTCAAATACGCGTCCCTTACATCGGCCTCAACGAGTTTGAGCTAGCGTTCCAAGACCTGAATGTCGGAGTGTCCCATCAGAGCCTTCAGACTGTAAATGGGCATGCCTGCGCGCAAGCAGGACAAGGCGAAATAATGCCTGAACGCGTGAGCCTTCGGAGATTTTACACCTGCTACTTTAGCTCGCTTATGAAGCAGCATCCTCAGCCCCAATAGCTTAGGTGCTCTCCATCGTCGGTAGTCCATAGATACGGTTGTTATCATGTCTCAACCTAAGATATGCCCTCAACGCCTTGCGAGCGTCCGGTGAGACATAAATGACCCGACCCTTATCGCCCTTTCCATGCCTGATTAGTACCTCGCCCGCAATGGGCTCAATATCCGCTTTGGTGAGTGCCAGCAATTCAGGAGCCCTGACACCAGACCTGAGCAGGAACAACATAATCGCTTTGTCCCTCCTGCCCAATACGTCGCTTCTGCAACTGGCTATCATTTTGTGTACGTCCTCAATGTTTGCAGGCTCTAGTATCTCCTTACTGAGCTTCGGGGCTTTGACTTTATGAACTGGGTTCTTCCAGTTCTCAGGCTCTATCTCCTCGTCTTCTATCCATCTGAGGTATGTGCGTACTTCCCGAAAGAATGCATGGATACCCCCTTTGGAATGTGCCTCAGACTCCAAAAACAGCAGGAATTTCCTCAAGTCATTAGATGCGAGTTGAGAGACACGCTTGATCTCCTGCCCATCACAGTAACTAGTGAAGACCTTGAGTTTCGTTCGATAGAAGTCTAAGGTGCCGCTAGACAGGTTTTGAGCGAACCTATCATTCAAGAAGGCCTCAACGGTTGTGATGAGATAATCATCCTCTAGAACTGAGATAGTCCCCTGTGCTGCAATAGGCTGAGACATGAAAAAAACCTCCTGTAACCTATCGATTTCTAGGGTTTTACGGGAGGTTTTCGACTTCTCAGTGCCGAGGGCGAGATTTGAACTCGCGACCAAGGGCTTATGAGTCCCCTGCTCTACCACTGAGCTACCTCGGCTCGAGCGGAGCGGCGGAAATGGTACTATGGGAAATAGCCTTTGTCAACATGAGGCCTGCACCTGCGGTGCTGCAGCATATTGCGGATCAACAGGTGGTAAAATGGCGCACCTTCGGCCGCCCTTGCGCGGACCGCATGATCGGAGATGAAATGGAAGAGCAAATGAAGGTGGATGACGGACATGTGGTTTCGATGCATTACAGCCTGCGGGTGGACGGATCACTCGTGGATTCATCTTCGGGCGGTGAGCCGCTGCAGTTCATCCAGGGGATGGGTCACAGCATTCCGGGCCTGGAACACGAACTATACGACATGCAGATCGGCGAGAGGAAGACCGTCACAGTCCCCGCGAAAGAGGGTTACGGCGAGTGGGACACCGCGGCATTCATGGATGTGCCCCGCGATGCATTCCCAACGGACGTTCCTCTTGAATCCGGAACCGAGTTGGAATTGCAGGACAAAGCAGGCCATCCCGTATACGCCAGGATCGAGGGCATTGATGATGCGAACATCCGCCTAAACCTGAATCATCCTCTGGCAGGAAAGGATTTGAAGTTTGATGTGACCATCGCTGACTTGCGGCCAGCCACCAAAGAAGAAGTGGCTCACGGGCACGTGCATGTCGAGAATCACCTACAGGAAGCCGACAGCAGTAGAGTGTCGAGCTAGGATCGCTTCCGCAGAGCCACCGTTCGTGGCGGGTGCTCCCCTCCCGGCAGAAGACTGAGCTGCGGAGAGCCAAGAGTGGAAGGGGCAAGTGGGCTGCCCCGATGCCCCCGCGGGGGCCCACCATCTACATCAAGGTTGGGCTAACATTGCAGCGGAAGGCCAACCCAACTCTCCAAGGTCGTTTCGAGGAGCATTTCCCTAATCTTGGATTCCAACTGCCCAACGATCCTTGCTCGTTCCTTGGCCCGGTCGCTTCTTGGATTGAATCAGACAGACTCGCCCAGCCTCACGAGCGGCCGAATCGTATGCAGTGCCGCTGGAACAAACTGCAGGCAATTGCCAGTCGACTCAAGATAAAGCTCTCCCAGGTGCGCGGAGCCCGGCCTGAATGGGGACATCTGGCATTGCTCATCGCGAGGCAGCGTGGGATCCTCGGGGAAGATGAGCAGGCTCGTGCCTCTTTCAAGGCAGTCGAGGCTCTGCGGGTAGGTCTTCAGCAGCTGCGCGCCGGTGTAGACGGGAATGCACTGTACGCCTCCCAGCAGCCGCACAGAGGCTTGGCAGATCAACCGTGACAGCAGATTGGCGAGTGGGGCATATATATGAAGTTGGGGTTCCACAAAACTCTTGCTCAAGTACGCCGCGGCGTTGTCCCAGATGAGCATGTCGCCGACAATCCATGGATGAAGCCGGATGGGGACGGAGCAGGCGACTGCGATGGGTGCCCTGGGCTCGAGCGTGGTTGGAAACATAGATAGTGGGGCCGTCACTCGGCACGTTTTCTGTGCCCCATCAAATCGCCGCCCCGCACCGTGATATTCAGCAGGCCTGCAAACACGTGTTAGAGCGCGTCCGCGCGGCGGTCATTTCGCGCCTGAGACTCTGAATCTGACTACTCTGTGTCCGACCCGATTCAAGTCATAGCTCAGAAGGTTGCGCCAGACTCTCAAACCAGCACAAGCTGCGCGGAACGACGCGCCGTGAGTCTGCCGACTGCAACAGGAAATTGGGCAATCCCGCAATGTGATTGCCGCATAGACTCCCTCACACCAGGCCTGCACCAGCGGAGGGCCGGCAAAGGTAGATTTCGGCATGAAGTCCCGTCTCCGCCCGGTATCGCGCTGCCAGTGCAGCCATGAACGGGTCGGCCCGGTCGCGCGCCACCAGGTTCACCGTGCAGCCCCCAAATCCAGCCCCGGTCAGCCTGGCGCCGTAGCACCCATCCAGCGATTGAGCGACCTGAGCCATCGCATCCAGTTCTGGACAAGATACCTCGTACAGATCGCGCAAGCTGCGATGGCAGTCATTCATGAGTGCCCCGAAGGCCGCAATGTCACCCCCCTGCAGGTAGCGCACGCCCCGCTTGGTGCGGTCAATCTCCTCGACGACATGGCGGGCACGCTGTCCAACTTCGGCCGGCAGCGCGGAGGCCAGCCGGCTGAAATCCTCAAGGCTGACATCGCGCAACGCGGTGATATGCGGCAGGGAGCGCTTCAAGATACGGACAGCTTCCTCGCACGCCGCCCGGCGATCATTGTAGGCGGTCGACATTAAGGCGTGCCGTACCCCCGTGTCCGCGATGATGATTGCGACGCCGGCGGGCAATCGGAGTGTCTGCAAGTCCAGCGTACGGCAGTCCAACTGCAAGAGGCAATCCTCCTCACCACACGCCGAGGCGACTTGATCCATGATGCCACAGTTCACCCCTACATATTTGTTCTCGGCCTCTTGGCATAGCGCCGCCACCTCGATCGGCGGCAACCTCCAGCCACCAGCCTCCGCCCAGGCTGTGGCAAACGCAAGTTCGACGGAGGCCGATGAGCTCAGCCCCGCTCCTCTCGGCACATCCGAGGCGAAGACTGCGTCTATGCCTTTCACATCGTGACCCGTCCCCATAAGTGCCCAAGCCACTCCGGCGGGATACCTTGCCCAATCCGGCAGTTGAATCCTCTGGGGGTCGTTCTCCTTCCTGAGGGAGCGCACCGAGAACTCCGCGTGCTGATCGAAGTCCGCTGCCCACAGCGCGCTGCGCTCCGTACCTGTCGGCGAGAAAGCCACAAAGGTCGCGCGATCGATCGCAGCCGGAAGGACCCAGCCATCGTTGTAGTCCACGTGTTCGCCAAGAAGATTCACTCTACCCGGAGCGCGGGCCAGGCCGGCGGGAGCATGCCCGAAATTCTCGTAGAAAAGCTTGGCAACCTGGGATTTGGTGTCCGCCATAACGATAGGCCAGTTCGCGGACCCACCTACGGTTGCGCCCTTAGTAAAGCACTCGGACATTCGCCCGAAACTCGTTCCTCGCGTTCGGGGTACGCAGTCATTGTTCTCTCATTGGCCCAATGATCTCAAAGCCTTGACGGCTCCGAGACGAACTAGACACGGCGCGTCCACGCCGGATGTTCATATTTTTCCCGCACCAATGCGCCTGCGCGTTGCTCCTCACTCTCTGAAATCGGGCGACCTTGAAAGCACAGACCCAATTCTGTTTCAAACGCATTCACGAAGGCTGCAGCCGCCTCCTCCCAAGTCACTGGATGCCCCAGCACGGATTCAGCCGTTGTTGCCCGTGCCATGAGCCGCCGCGCCGCGTCGCGGCGGGCAACGTCATCGGGAAAGACCAGAGCCTCCACAATGCGAGCTAGGTCGCCCTTCAAGGGAAGTGATCCGTGCTGAAGCACGCCGGCCTTGCGCCGAGCCTGGGCCGAGCCTATTAGTTTCTTGCCGCCCACTGTGATCTCGTAAGCAGACGGGACCTCAAAACAGATGGGGTTGGGTAGATCGTGCGCGGTTTGGCCGCTGACATTCATTTCTGCATCCAGGCCCAGCGTACGTACGGCTTGCAAGAGCGCGCCCGAGAGGCGGTTATAGCTCTCAAGCACCGAGCCTTCTACAAGCTGCTCACGCGCGGACGCGATTACGGAGTAGGTCAGTTCATCAGTATGCAGGATGGCCCGCCCGCCGGTCGGGCGTCGCACAACTTCCCAACCCCGCTCTTGCAGTCGCCTTACATCCACGTCCGCGTGCGGTTGAGCGTGTCCCAGCGATAGACAGGCGGGATCCCAGGCGTACAATCGCAAAGTGGGAAGCGCATCACCGCGCCCCACGTGCTCCAGGATTGCTTCGTCGACTGCCATATTCCACGCGCCAGGCGCCGCACGAGTCATCAGGAGGCGCCAATTATCTGACACCTGGATATTATAATGTTTGTAAGGAAAACGCCGGCTTTGAGAAACTCAATCACGTGGCTGACGATGGGGCGCCATCGGCAAGCCAGGGTTTACCGCTCGAGTTGCAGGGCGCAGTAACTGCACGTTACACAACGCGCCCGGCATGTGAGACTCTGGCAGGATCCTGCCGAGGTTGCCCTGCAGGGCAGTGCTCTAGGCGAGGCAGTCTTAACACTTTGCCAACAATGCGTGGGGGTGGCAACCACATAATCCAGAGCGTGCGCGCTGCCTCAATATGACAGTTCACCCACCACCCGCTCCTCATCACGCCCTGAAATACTTACCAGCGGCGGGCGAACGGACCAGCGGGCTTGCCCACAAAGACGGGCCAGGAGAGCCTTGAGCGTAGCCGGGAACGGCGGGTATCTTTCGAGGACATGCCGCTGACGGGTAATTCTTGACTGCATCTCAGAGACATCTGCACGACGGCTGAACGCATCGTAGAGTTGACGCAGATCTGGGGACAAGATGTTGGCCGGCGCCGTGATGCAACCGACGGCGCGATTTTGGAGCGCCCACAAGAAGTCCGAGTCCGTACCGCTAAAGACGGCCAGATCTGTGCCGAATCTTTCCGCGAGCGCCCGGCCGAAGTCTTTGTCGTGCGACGAGTCCTTTAGGCCAGCGAACTGATGAGGGAATGACTCTTTGAGGCGCGATAACAATTGGATGGAAAAACCAAGGCCGGCGACGGCCGGAAAGTGATAGCCAAGCAGCAATCCATCACTGGGAACGGCTTGAGCGATTACCGTCTCAAACCACTTGTACAAGCCCTCCTCCGACGCATTGCGAAAGTAGTACGGGGGCAGCGTGACGACCGCATCGTAGCCGAGGTCAAAGGCCAGCTTCGTCAGGTTGATGGTTTCTGTCAAACTGGGCGTGCCGGTGCCAGCCAGCAGCCGAAACTCCGGATAGCTCTCGCGGACTCTCAGCGCCGCGCGCCAGATGTCGAGGCGCTCTTCGGGTGAAAATGATGGTCCTTCGCCGGTAGTTCCCAGTACAAGCGCTCCGTGGCACCCTCGGGAGGCCAGAAATCCAAGAAATACTGGTAGGGCCTCCAGATCTATCGAAGAATCGGACTTGAGAGGGGTAATGGCCGCCGCAAAAACGCCCGCAAGAACAGATATCGCCACAGACTCACCTCCTTACATGCCGTAGTGCGGGTGTTGTCAATAGGGACACCCGGCGCATCAGCCTCTCGTGAGCACACTCAGGCATCGTCCGTATCCACGAACTCCCGGGCGGCTTCTTCGGGCGGCTTGAGAGCCTGACCTTCTTGTTCAACGACATACCGTTGGTGGTCGAGGACCCAGAGATAGAGATCGCCTTCAGTTTTCCCGGGGAAGTCTCTGAGGATCCGGCTCTGCCGAATCACCCTCACAATTGGCCAGTAGACGGTGTCGTACCAGTCTGTGACAGCTTCCGCATCGGAGATATCACGCTTCAGGTCCAGCCCCATGAAATAGCGGTGGACGGCGACGTGTTCGATCATCCGGTCGAAACCGCCGGGGATCGTCAGTCGCACCCTCGACTTGGGACGCAGCTCATCCAGGCGCGTGCGTTCGAGGAATTGCACTTTCTCGCCCAGGATTGTGAGGTCCTCAGGCTTGAGATCCGGCGTAATGTTCACCTTGGTGGAACATTCGCGAACCTCGGCCTCAATGAATTCCTGGCCCTGCTCACGCGCAACAGAAACACGATGATGTCCATCTACCACAAAATACACCTGACCGACCTTGTAGAGCATTACCGGGGGCAAACTGATATCTTTGTAGAAGGCAAGATCAATGTTCTGCCAGCGCGAGGCGATGTGGCCCTGGATCGGGAGGAAGGCACGGTCGAACTGGTGATAGCGGTTCAGGCTACCGGCAATCTCGTCCACACGGACAGTTTGGACACCGCGGGAAATGGGTCCACCCAGGTGCAGGCTCGCCTTCACTTCATCATACGATAGCAGCTCGGTGGGCGTCCCCGAGATGAGCGAGCGGATGCGATTCAGAAAGGCCTTCAGGCGGGCTCGGCCAAAGTCCGATTCGGCGCGCCGGGTCAGGTCATCGTTCATTGCGGATATCTATCAATCGGTATGGATACACATTGACAATGGAAGTAGTGCCGTGCAAGGTCATGTCGGGTGCAAGGTTGTGCTGTAGATAATGGAGATGGCCGTGCAAGTGATAGCGGGGTCGAGCCCAACGTAACAGCCAGTTGATGGCCTTGAGGCCGCGGTGGGCTCGGGTCTCGTCATCGTGGATGCCGAACGGCGGCGAGTGCGTCACGAGTATGTCCAGTGCATGCCCGTACCACAGCCGGTTGCGGAGAAGAGCAGGCAAGAGTCGTGCCGCCCTCATGAAGCCTTCCGTCTGGGTGTACTGATTCACGCCATCCGGCCGATAGCGAATGCTGCCACCAAGACCCGCCAGCAGAAGTCCCCTAGCGCGAACGGTCTTGAGGTCAAGGTTGGTTCCGCCTTCGACTCGTGTCGCGGCCGACCAGGAATTGTACTCAGGGTCGTGATTTCCAGGCACATAGAAGAGATCCGCATGGAGTATGGTGAGCATGTATTCCAAATAGTCGTGGGGCAAATCACCGCAGCCCACGATCATCTGAACGTCTGCGAAATGACCTTCGGAGACGAGCTCGTAGATGCGGTCGACCACCTGGTCGCTGACGGCAAGGACCTTCATCGCAGGCCATTTTGCCGCAAAAATCATTTCGCCGCAAGCATTTCGATCATTGTGCGCGGCTTCTCCTTTGGTGCTCGTGCCTTAGGCAAGGACTCGGATACTTGGCCGCCCCCGCCGGCTGCCGCGATGCACCGGGACTCACACCACCGTGGCGATCAGTCGGCTCAGAGCTGGCCGGAGAACCATTGGCACGGCTCCCCCCGGAAGCCCCGGTTTGACGCTCTGGCGCGATGGGCAGGGGCTACGACGGTCCGACTCTCCCGAGTGACGGGCGACACGGCCGGATGATGGTCGCTTCACAGACGCGCATACACGCCGTGAGCGGCAAGGGGGGAGGAGATCGATGAGAATCTCCCGGCGTTGCAATTCCCGTCAACGCATACTATAATTTGGCCCTCAGTCGAGGCAGTCCGGACGCTTACAATACTGCGCAGCCCATGCTTGACCAAGTGGCCGTGTCCCCCCCAGTTGCAGGCAGGAACTGCGCTGGCGGAGCGCCATTCCATTCAGAAAGTGGCTGTGATCGTAGGCATGTTGTCTGTTTATGGCGCCCATGACCCACGCTTCCCGAGCGCTAGCGGACTTGGGACTGTCAAGGACTGGGAATTTGAGGCGCACCCGCCGATCATAGGCTGCGCCGTGGTCTTCGACGACTTTGTCTGCCCTGAATCCATGGACCATCAAGCCGGGCATTGGCCGGCTGACGCAGGAGATCGAGATGCTTGATCACATCAGAGGCCTGTTCGGCGCCAAGGCCGATCGGCCAGGCGAGCGAGCGAGGCCTGCGTCGTCTTCAGAACGGCAGATCGAATCGGACGTGCAGAGCCAGAACGCATCCCATGAAGTCCCACAGCTCATCGCTGCCGCCGGACAATCAGTAGGAAAGCAGCGAGAACACAATGAGGACAGCCTGGTCGCCATCACCAGCACCCTGGGCGGCAGCACGGTCAGTGTACCTTTTGGCCTCTACATCGTGGCAGACGGCATGGGCGGGCATCAATACGGCGAAGTCGCAAGCAATGCGGCCATTCGCATCATCGCCGGCGAAATCATGCGGAAGTTTCATTCTTATCTGTTCGCCATCCCAACCCAACAGCCGGCAGATTCGGCTCAGGAGATCGTGGAGACTGCAATCAAGGAGGCGCACCGGGTGGTACAGAAGGATGCCCCCGGGAGCGGGACAACCGTGACCGCGGCCCTGGTGATCGGCCAACAAGTCACGATTGGGCACGTCGGCGACAGCCGCGCGTATACCATTCACCCGGCAGGGCGGGTCGAACAATTGACGCACGATCACTCGCTGGTCAGCAGACTGGAAGAGCTTGGCCAGTTGAACAAAGAACAAGCCGCCAGCTTCCCGCATCGCAATGTGCTGATTCGCGCCATGGGTCAAGGTGACACTCTGGACGTGGACGTCTTCAGCGTTCCGTTCGCGCGCAACAGCACACTGATGCTGTGCACTGATGGCCTGTGGGGTGTGCTGGGCGAACAGGACATCGTTCGTTCATTGACCGAGGGGCCCAACCTCCAGCGCGCCTGCCAGAACATGGTAACGGCCGCCAACGCTGCGGGCGGGCCGGACAACATCACTGTGGTGCTGGCGCAGATGATTGGTTAGGCATACCATCCACGCAGCAGGACTAGGGCCGAGCAAGCTGCGATTGCCCGAGTTGAATGAGCGCGCCGCGGAACAGACGATCGTCGGCTTGGTGAGGGAGTGGCATGGCTGAAGAATTGAACCGTCGCCGCATCCTGGTCGTGGACGACGAAGAGCGCATGGTGCGATTTATCCGCATGAACCTGGAGCACGATGGCTTTCAGGTGGCCGAGGCTCACAATGGCAAGGAGGCCATTGACAAGATGCGCGACACGCCTGACCTGGTCCTGCTGGATGTGATGATGCCCGATCTCGATGGTTTTGAGGTGCTGGAAACTGTCCGGCAGGTCAGCAGCGTGCCTGTCATCATGCTCACGGCGAAAGGCGAGGAGGATGACCGTGTCCGAGGCCTAGAGCTTGGCGCGGACGACTACATCACCAAGCCCTTCAGTCCACGCGAGCTTGTCAGCCGCGTCAAGGCGGTGCTGCGCCGCACCGAAGGCGCGACCGGCTCAATGCATGGCCTGATTGAAGTGGACGACCGCCTGAAGATCGACTTCGATCGGCGCGAGATTTGGCTTGAAGGCAAACTCGTAAAACTGCGCCCCACCGAGTACCGGCTGCTGTTCCATCTGGTACAGAATGCCGGCTGGGTAGTTTCTCACGATCAACTGCTGCAAAAGGTGTGGGGATACGAATACCGCGACGAGCCCCACTATGTTAGGCTGTACATCAACTACCTGCGGCAAAAACTGGAGAAGGACCCGGCCGATCCAAAATACATTCTCACCGAACGCGGCGTGGGTTACCGGTTCGTGGATTTTCGACGGGACAAGGCCTGATCTGCCATTCGCCGCAGCACGAACGCGGTATGGATGCCAGCCCGTTAAGTTCGTGGTTCGAGCTTGAAGCCCATACGTTGATTTTGCGCTGCGCCTACGTTTTTCTTGCGTGGGCGCAGTATTCTTGGCGCGTAGAACTGGTTGACCAAGAAGGAGGTTGCTATGACCAATCTGATTCGTTGGCAGCCTATGCGCGAGATGGTGACCCTGCGCGATGCCATGGACCGGCTCCTGGATGAAGCCTTCACTCGTCCCTGGGGGCCGGGCGACGGCTGGCTCGGCTTGAATGTGCCTGCCGTGGATATGTATCAAACCGAGAATGACGTTGTCATCAGGGCGGCCTTGCCAGGCATCAAACCCGAGGCTGTTCAGATTAGCATCACCGGAGACATACTCACTCTCAAAGCCGAGAGCCGGGAGAACACCGAAGTCAAGGAGAAGGCCTACCATATCCGTGAGCAGCGCCTGGGTAGTTTCGAGCGCGGCATTGCCCTGCCGACCGCGGTTGTATCCGACAAGGCCAAGGCTGAGTTCGAAGATGGCGTGCTAACCATCTCTTTGCCCAAGGCGGAAGAGGCCAGGCCGAAGACCATTACCATCAAGGCCAAATAGCTGTGGTAAGTCCGAAGAGACGATCCGCAAGGGATCGTCTCTTCGATTCTCTGGACGCCCTTGTCAGACATCTGCCTCTCGGCTATACTCCTCCGTCACAGGTCCAAGGAAGAACTCCCCGATGTCAAAACATAGAATCCTGCTGGTCGACGACCACGAGGTGGTGCGCCTCGGTTTGAAGTCGCTTCTGGAACGCCACCCGCAGTTCGAGGTGGTGGGGGAGGCCGGTTCGGCGCGGGAGGCCATGGAGCAGGTGGCGGCACTAAAGCCCGACGTAGTGCTCATGGACATCCGCTTGCCGGGAACTTCCGGCATAGAGGCCTGCGAACAGATCGTTGACAAGTATCCCGGGACAAGGGTTATTATGCTGACCTCGTATGCCGAAGACGAAATGCTGTTTTCGGCAATACGCGCAGGCGCGTCCGGGTACATTCTGAAGCAGATTGGAAGCGCCGATCTGGTAAAGGCGTTGGAAGCAGTCAGCCGCGGCGAAGCGCTGCTCGACCCTGCGGTGACGCAGCGCGTGTTTCAAGAGGTCCGTCGAGCCGTCAAAGAGGAAGAGGCCTCGGCCTTTGCTCACTTGAGTCAGCAGGAAAAGCACGTGCTGCTGCTGGTGTCAGAGGGCAAGACCAATCGAGAGATTGCAAAGTCGCTGTTCCTGGGTGAAGGCACAGTACGCAACTACGTCTCAAGCATCTTGTCAAAGTTGGGTGTCAACAACCGCGCCGAAGCAGCGGCATACGCAGTAGAACACAATCTAAGAGAGTACATCTCGACTTAGTCCTGGACGTTTGCAGCTCGGCGCCACGGCACTGGATCCTCGGGGTGACGACGCGATGGCTGTTTCCCGCTCGGTGGAGGCAGTCTTGCCGGGTGGGTGCAAGGTGAATTCCACCGAAGTTGGGCAGACCTCGGATTCGAGTGAGGGCCGGTAGAATCTGTGTGGGGAAACTCCCCCTGTCGAAAGGTATACCAAATTCCCCATGTCCCAAGAGAGCTCTGTGCTCTTCCTCGGCAAGGCGGATGATCCGGACTGCGCCCGCGCCCTTGACTACTGCCAACTGCATTTCGCCCCGGTAGCCAATTTCCTGGGGCGGTGGGGCGATAAGCTGCCTGAAGAAGCACGCCGCTGGGAGGGCGATTATGTTGTTTCATACCTTTCGCGCTGG